>JBBQSI010000300.1:0-4667 GCA_038213975.1 Chitinophagales bacterium | reverse complement strand
CTCGGGACCAATGCGTGGATGTGCCGCCAGTTTTTCCCAAATTTTTTCCATGCTGATGCCCAGTACTTCGAGCACCCAACTAATCACCCCTTGTAATGAGAAGTCGGTGAGTTCGGGAATTCCTGCATCGCGTAATTCGCTCATTAACCAGCCCACCACGCCGTTTATAAGATGAGTAACGATGTTATCAAAGAACTGAATGAAACCCTGTTTGATAGCCCTGAGTAAATTTTTCAGGAACCCAATCGGGTCTCTTTTAATATTATCAAATGCCGCCATGGCACGGGTTACGATATTACCGATGAGATCGAACGGAAAGTTCATAATCTCAAGAATTACCACCACAATGATCTTCACAATTTCAACAACAAAAGCAATCAGCCTGCCAATGGGTTCGCCAAACTTAGCGATGATGCGCATGAAGGTTGGTATCGGCGTTAAAAAATCACTGAACGTAAATGAATTCCACAGATCGATAAATAACTGAATGACGGACTCTAACGTCATATTCAGCCGTTCAACTGCAGCGTTTACTTTATTTACTGCTCTTGCAATGGCACCACTTTCCTTCATCTGCTGAAACTGCTCTTCACCACCGTCCATCAAACTCATAAAGCCATGAATAAGATTTTCAACCGAACGGGGTACCACTTCATCTGTAAACGGATCCTTACCAATAATAACTGTCATCAGGAAATATCCTCTTACCTTTTTTGCTTCTTCCGAAATGCGCTTGAACAGTATTTCCTTTATCAGCTTGAGAATTTCAACGATCACTCTTCCAACAAAATCCAAAACCCTGGTTACCGGCTCAGCAAAAATGTTATAGATGGTACGGAAAGTTTCCACTGGCTCCATCAATGCATCAATCGTTATACGATCCCAGATGGTACTGAAATTTTCAACAATGGTTTCGTACAAACCGCTGAATACTTCAATGCCTTCATCAATATAACCTACAACCTTATCAAAGGTTCCGGTATCCATCATCTGATCACGCTGCACCTGTCCTTCTTCGCCACCCAGGTCGAGCAGAGCATTTAAAATATTTGTGCCGTTTCTGTCAACTGTTTGTTTGGTAACAGGATCCTCACCAAGGATTACCGTGAGTAAAGGATAAGCAGTTGTATTTTCTTTTATGAAATCAACCAGCGCAGCCAGGAGGAAGTCCTTCACCATTTCCAATAACTCCAATGCTGCTTCAATAGCAAAATCAACAATATCGCTGATGAAATCAAAAACAATACCAGCTCCATCTCTCAGTACTGCCATTGGCGAACCAAAGTCGGTAATTCCCAGTTCGTTCCAGAAATTATCAAACCTGCTAAAAAGATTGCTCACAATCGATTCCAGGGCGTTGATCCTTCCATCTATCCACGTTGCGGCCGCATCCAGTTGATGTTGCTCATCCAGTTTACGGTGCAACTGTTCGCCACCCGGCATAATATCAAATGCTGCTTCAATAAAGTTTCTGCCGTTACGTTCAACAAATTCACCAGTGATAGGATCTCTGTTCAGTACCACCCGCAATGCTCTATAACCGGGGATATGCATGGCTATATCCCGTGCTTTGCGTAGCAGGCACGCCGAAGTTGCATCCAGATCGGTAACGTACACACAATCCATCAACGCACCCAAACTGGTATAACTCAATGCATCGTCAATTACAGAGCATTGAACGGTACCGGCTTCAACGGATTTTAACTGGAGCGGTGGACCACGTTCCCTGGCATCGGCGATTTCCATCACGGGAACATGTTCGTTATTTGTCAAAGAACTGTTTTCGTATGCTGATTTTGTTTGAATATTATTTTTAGCTTCTGATGAACAACTATGTTGTGAGCAAGATGAATGCTCATGCATTAAATAATCAGCATTCTTCTTCTGAACCGAATGTACTTTGCCCGAACCCTTTTCCTTCTCTTCTTCTTTTTGTTCTTCATCTTTTTTCTGAAGATCTTTCTCGTCCTCCGATTTCTGTATAGCCGGCGTGTTATGCTGCATGCCACCGGCAGCATCTACATGCCAATTGCTTAATTCTCTTTTGGTTTGTACCTCAGTATCTGCAGACGATTCATTTTCTTCGGCATCTTCTTTTCGGTTTACCAGCAAGCCTTCTTTTCTTAATTCAGCAAGTGATTTTGGTTTAGTATTCGCATCAGCCTCACCTGCTCCCAAACTGCCGGTCATTACCAACAATGGATTAAAGAAAGCCGTCCAGTTGCTCAGCGGATGATCTTTTGTTTGCACCTGTCCGCCAAGGTTATCTTCACCGGCTGTATTGCCGTTCACCGTTGTTACTGTATTTCCGCTTACGCTCTGTACAATAGCATAATGTGAAAATGCGTTTCGGTACGCAATATCACCTGGCATTGGTAACGTGCCGGGTGCCCTGGCTGCTTCGGGTTTTATAATGCGTTCGCCCAGTTTCCACTTAGGCATGGGCACACCACTCTTGTTCAATGCCCAAAATGTAAATATGCCGCACCAGCTCGGCATGGCATCACGTTCGCCGGTAAATGCGTGTCCTGGCCTGTTGCCATCGGCCACCAATCCTTCGGTAGTTCGTTTTTTCTTGATATCCTGCTCGGCAACTGCGCCCTTAACCGAGGTGCCTCCAGCTCCGGTAACCACCATGTCTTCTCCAAAAGTTGTTTTAAAAATTTCTACCAGATGTTCCCAACCTGTACGGAAACCATCGGCTTGTGGTTTATTGGCATCTATCATACCCTCCACAGTTTTTGCTTTTTCAACAGCATTGGTCAATTGCACGGGAACTGCGCCGCCGCTACACTGTATAATATTCTTCCGGGCTATTAATTTAGGGGCAACGGCTGATGTGCCTTTTGCAGGACTGGCGCCCTGCTGTATAGTATGTGTAAGCTCATGCGCAAGCAGTGTTCCTCCGCTTTGCGTTTGTGGTGAGTATTTGCCTTCGTTAAAATATATATCATTGCCATGGGCAAATGCCTGGGCATGTATATTGCCCGTCATGGATTGTGCTTGCGAACCCGTATGTATGCGTACGCCACTGAAGTCGGCGTTGAACCGGCTTTCCATAAATTGCCTTGTATCTCCTGGTAAAACACTGCCTGCTCCTTTTGAGGAAGACAATGATTGTTCAAACTGTATAGAGCTTGCCGGCGGGCCCCTGCCACTGCGTTGAATAACATCGGAATGATAAAGACCAATAGGTTTACAGTTTATATACGAACTGGTGATATTTGAACCTGCATCGCTGAAAGCAGATTCATACTGATCGCTAGGCATGCGGTGAATACGATAAGCCTGTTTGGGCAGGATTGTGGCTGATTCTTCTTTACGGCTTATCCTGCTTATTGTGGGCGCTTCAATTTTTGCAGCAATTTCTTCGTCTTCTTTTTTATCTATTTTTTGTTCGCTGCCGGTAGATATGGAAGCAGCCGGCGCCGGCATACGCATTACCTGGTCGGCCACTGCATCTGCTTCTTTTTCCTGCGGATCATCGGGACTGCTTACTGATAATTTTGCCTGAATGGGAGCATTAAAAAAAGAAGGTTGTTCCTTAGTGCCGAAAAATGTTTCCTCCCCCGCCTTTCTGAAAAAGGTTTGCTGCTGTGCTTTTTGCTGCACCGCAGTAGCGGTTCGGTTTGTTTTTTCGGCCGATGAAAACATAAATGATTTACATCTCTTTTTTAATAAACTGCTGTGTATCTGCCTTCAGGTTCAACCCCGGCATTGTCTACATGTACAATTCCTTCGCATCATCATCAGTTTGTTGTTTACAATCTTCACGTTGCTTTGGTTTGTTGTATTAAAGTACCCAATCTGTTTTTAACAAATGTTTCATCCAGGGCAGTTTTATCATACTTATATTCCATGGAATCCTGTCCATTAATATATCATAGGCTTTACGCTCTACCTTTACATGAAATTCGTTTTCTGCAAACGTCAGTCTACCGCTCCGCTGTAAAAAAGATTCCCGGAGCCCTGGTACTGATGTACCTTTAATTGCCTGCCAATGCTCAATTACAGCCATCAACAGTTCCCCGGTTTCCGCTTTTTGCAAATCAGTAATCGGTTGGTTAGTATCAACCAGTTCTTCTGCATTAATGCCACATAGTATTTTCGGCAACAAAAGTTCATGCTCTGCAAACTGATCATTTCCGGTAACCAGGTGTTGCAGCAAACACACAGCCAGTGAGGGGTTAAGCAATTTTCCATCTTCCGATATTTTCAATTTTGTAAACAGCATAGGTATATAAGCCGCAAGAATAACCAGGCCTGCATTTTCAATAAAAATTCCTTCTTCCGGAATTTTTTCTGCCTCAAACTTATTAATTACCTCAATATCGGGGCTATCGTACTTATCGCTGTTTCCACTATCAATAACAATCTTTTTTGTTGCTTTCGTTTTTGTTTGTGGCGATTTTTCGCCTTTATTTATTATTATTTCCCAGCGGGATAACAAAATGGAATTTTTTATCACCTTTGAATTCGCTAACATAGCCGCTACTTTTTTCAGCAACCCTTGTTTCTCTAATATTTCAAAAAAGCTGTGCATTAGTTTTTCGTCATCAATTTTTTGCAGTGTAAGTAAACTGTCGAAAATTATTTGCTGAAGCTGTTGCTGAATGGCTTGTTTTTTTGCTTTTGCAATACCGGCCAACGCATGTGCAAAGAAATCC
>JBBQSI010000299.1:0-4672 GCA_038213975.1 Chitinophagales bacterium | reverse complement strand
GGAACAACTCCATACGTAATTGGTGCTTTGCAAGCATGCCGGAAGAAAGGTATTGCCACCGGTAGTATTGCCTGTAATCCAGATTCCCCCTTAAGCGAGGCAGCAGATTTTCCGACAGAGATTGTTGTTGGCCCCGAATATGTGACCGGAAGCACCCGGATGAAAAGTGGGACTGCTCAAAAGATGGTGCTGAACATGATCTCAACCACAGCCATGATACAATTGGGAAGGGTGGAAGACAACCGCATGGTGAATATGCAGCTAAGTAATGCCAAAATTATCCGCCGGGGAGTGCAAATGGTTATGGACCGCACGGGAATTACAGATCAGAGTGCCGCCAGGTCACTTTTGAAAAAACATGGAAGTGTAAAAAAAGCTATCGAAAATTTTTCCTGAAGCTTGAGCTTTTAACTTTTTTGATTTAGATTTATAGACCAGTTTAATCATAATCTAAATAAACTTCTATGAGACTAAAATTACCCTTCTATCTTATTGCATTTTTACCAATAGCAAGCGCCAATGCGCAGGACGTGAAAGCGTTTGCAGTGACCGGGCAAGCAGCAAAAAATTTTAACTGGACTGACATCAGGCAGGTCAATCTCCAGTCGGGCGAGATCGAGAGAACGGTTTTTGAAAATGGCATTTCGAAATTCTCTTTTGTAAACGTTGCCGGCAACACGCCTGTCACTCAGCTTTTCCTGCAACCACTTACGGGTTTGCCGGCGAATGGACAGCCTGTTGCAAATCAAACGGCTATTTCACCAACATCATTCATGAGTGCCGCTGCTGCCTATGATAAAAAGCATAGCAAATTATTTTTTGCGGCAATGCGGAGCAATCAACTGATGTGGCTTGATCTTTCACAAGATGGAGCACCGGCGTTCTTCACGTCCGGTGAATTTCTGCTGACAAATCCTGATGCGGCTGATGAACGATTGAATATTACCCGCATGACAATCGGAGCTGACGGTAACGGCTATGCGATAACAAACGATGGTTCTCATGTGATCCGGTTTATCACCGGAAAAAAAGTGATCGTTACAGATCTGGGTAGTCTTAAAGATGCCACAGGCAACAATGGAATATCTATTCACAACCAGTGCAGTAGCTGGGGCGGAGATGTGGTGGCCGATGCATTCGGAAAATTGCATCTTTTTACTGCAACAAAAAACGTTTTCGAGATTGACCTGAATACTTTAATTGCAACTTACAAGGGTGCAATCGCGGATTTACCCGCAGCCTACACCCTGAATGGCGCCGCCGTTATTGACGATCACCATGTGATGGTAAGCAGTGCTAATACTTTCGAAGGATTTTTCTCCGTGGAAATTAACAGCCTTAGCGCGAAAAAGCTTGCTGCGTCCGGCCAAATATTTAATGCATCTGACCTTGCAAGTTGCAACCTCCTAAAGCAAACTGAAAAACAGAATTCTTTTGGCGTCGCTGAGTTGATTTCAAATGAAGCTACAGGAAATAACATGCTCTCGGTTTATCCTAATCCTGTAACCAACGGGCAATTCAAAGTGGCTTTTGAAAAAAGCGTGTCAGGAAAATATCGCATTGATCTAACAGACCTGCAGGGGCGTTTGGTAGAGAGCAGGGTAGTGTATGTGAAGCTACCGGGCCAAACTGAAAATATGAGGCTCCAGCGCAAGCATGCTACCGGACTTTATACAATTAAGGTGACTGATGGGCAGGATAAAATGATTTACAGTGATAAGCTGATTGTGAATTAAACTCGTTAATTCATTTTGAGAAGAAGGCTGCTTTTTGAAGTGGCCTTTTTTATTTCTTAAAAATACTTTCGCGGAATCATGTATCCATTCAATTAAATAAATTTGCAGCAGATTATTTACTCCGCCTTTGCAAGACATTGAACCATACGATAACTGGCATTATTTATACGTTTCGGAAGATGATGAACTTTCACCTTTTTATGGTCGCGATTACAGTGAGTTTGCTTTTTCCCAAACGGTTTACAACTACTACATTCATCCGCTATGGGACGAATTCGGGAGTGCAACACTTTACCTCAAAGTGTTGATGGCGGACTACAATGAGCAGTATGCTATTATTGAATTGATTGGAGAATGGAATGATGCTATTGAGAATGATATCATGCGCCTGAAACGGGATGTCATCGATGAATTTATCCGCTATGGGATTAACAAATTTATTCTCATTGCCGAGAACGTATTAAACTTTCACAGCAGTGATGACAGCTATTATGAAGAGTGGTACGAGGATGTTTCTGAAAATGGTGGCTGGATCGTTTGTTTGAATATGCCTGATGCCACGCAACACGATTTTAAAAAAGCACAGCTCGGGAATTATATCAGCCTGATAAATTTCGCCCCGTGGCGAACCATGAAGCCTGAACTGTTGTTTAACCAAATAGACAATGCCATCCTGAGGAGGCTCAACTCCTGAAACTTTTTGCAGGAAATTGGACAGTAGTTCTTTGTATCAATTTAATTCTAAGCTTCATGCATTATTTTTGCAATTCTGAAATAATAACTTCCTGTATTTATGACCTGGAAAAATCTGTTCACTTCCTCGCTTGGCAAAAAATTTATAATGGGCTTTACGGGGTTTTTCCTGATCATTTACCTGATCATCCACGCTTCCGTAAACGCCATGATCTTTTATAACGATAATGGAGAAACGTTCAACAGAGCCGCTCTTTTCATGAGTCGTAACTTTTTCATTCGCCTGATGGAGATTGGTTTGTTTGCGGGTTTCCTTTTACACATCATCCAGGGGCTGGTGCTATGGCAGCAAAATAAAAGAGCGAGAAAATACTCCTACAAAAAATATTCACAACCGCCACGTGTAAAGTGGTATAGCCGAACGATGGGATGGCTCGGAACATTCCTCTTGCTGTTTCTGGTAATGCATCTTTATCACTTTTGGGCCGGCACTAAAAACGAAATGTACTTCGATGGCCCACAGATGAATATCTATGAAGAAATGAAGGAAATATTTACAAACCCGCTGTTGTTTGTAGCATATATGATCGGCCTGATATCTCTCTTGTTTCATTTGTTGCAGGGCTTTCAAAGTGCCTTCCAAACGTTTGGCATTAATCACAAAAGGTGGACACCTATCATAAAAGGCGTTGGCATTTTCTACTCTGTAGTTATTTGCCTCCTGTTCGCCTTTATGCCAATATCATTCATGGCCGGTTGGCTGGAATAATTTTTTAAAACAATACTAACGTATGCCATTAGACGCACACATACCTGACGGCGAGCTGGAGCAAAAATGGACCTCTTATAAAAGTCACGTGAAGCTGGTAAGCCCTGCCAATAAGCGCCGGCTGGAGGTAATCATAGTGGGAACCGGTCTGGCAGGCGCATCTGCCGCAGCGACACTCGGAGAGTTGGGTTACCAGGTAAAGGCGTTTTGTTTCCAGGACAGTCCCCGCCGTGCACATTCCATTGCGGCGCAGGGAGGCATTAATGCGGCAAAGAATTATCAAAACGACGGTGATTCAGTTTTCCGTCTTTTTTATGAAACTATAAAAGGTGGTGATTACCGGGCCCGGGAGTCAAATGTGCATCGCCTCGCAGAAGTAAGTACCGCTATTATTGACCAGTGCGTAGCGCAAGGGGTACCTTTTGCCAGAGAATATGGGGGGCTTCTAAGCAATCGCTCTTTCGGTGGTACGCAGGTGCAACGCACCTTTTACGCGGCAGGGCAAACGGGCCAGCAGCTTTTGCTTGGAGCTTATGGAGCCTTAGAGCGCCAGGTAGCGCTGGGCAATGTACAAATGTTTTCAAGGCACGAAATGCTGGATGTGGTCGTCGTTGACGGTAAGGCGAGGGGAATAATCGCAAGAGACCTTATCACCGGCAATTTGGAAAGACACTTTGGCCATGCGGTACTGTTATGTAGCGGCGGGTATGGGAATGTTTTTTATCTAAGCACCAACGCAATGGGAAGTAATGTTACCGCCGCCTGGAAGGCACACAAGCGTGGTGCTTATTTTGCCAACCCTTGCTTTACGCAAATACATCCTACCTGTATTCCTGTGAGTGGCGAGCATCAAAGCAAGCTAACGCTGATGAGCGAAAGTCTCAGGAACGATGGGAGGATTTGGGTGCCGGGGAAGGCCGGAGATAACCGAAAGGGATCGGAAATTCCTGAAGAAGAGAGAGATTATTACCTGGAAAGAAGGTATCCTGCTTTTGGCAACCTTGTGCCGCGGGATGTGGCCTCGAGAGCTGCGAAAGAAAGGTGCGACGCCGGCTATGGGGTTGGTACTACCAAAATGGCCGTTTACCTGGATTTTGCTGATGCAATAAAAAGATATGGAAAGGCTGAAGTTGGAAAGCGCGGCCTGGTCAACGAAGACGAGGAATCAATCAGGACACTTGGTAAAGAAGTGGTTGCCGAAAAATATGGTAACCTATTTGAAATGTATGAAAAGATTACCGGTGAGAATCCTTACAATGTTCCTATGAGGATTTACCCGGCTGTGCATTATACAATGGGAGGCTTATGGGTAGATTATGAATTGATGACTACGGTACAGGGGTTGTATTCCCTGGGCGAAGCGAACTTTAGCGATCATGGCGCAAACCGGCTTGGCGCTTCTGCGCTTATGCAGGGACTTGCAGACGGCTACTTCGTAATTCCATACACGCTGGGCAATTATTTATCTGACGAC
>JBBQSI010000298.1:0-4676 GCA_038213975.1 Chitinophagales bacterium | reverse complement strand
ATAATTAAAGACTGCCTGGTAAGTCCGGCGGCGGTGTGGCTCAAAAGTAACCGAGCCAAGCCCGTTCTCGTCAGTTTGAAAATGGGTGACTTCTGCTTTGTTGTCATCTGTTATCGATACGTCGGTCTGTACCGGGATACTGTCATTGATCGATACAGCAAAAGCAATTTTTGTTTGAACTGCTGTCATCAGGGTACCACCTTCGGGAAAGAAAGCGATCTCCGGGTCGCCGGTGGTCGCTGCTGTTGCCCTTTTTTTCTTCCCGTTTTCATCGGCGGCATTTACAATGTATATCCCATGCACTGCGGTGTTCAGTCCATCGCCGGCTAACATGGAAGGAGTGTATGTTCTTACCCAGTAATTTCCTGTTGCAACTCCGGCGGGTATGCGAAGCCTGCTTTCCAGTTGCTGATGGGTAGCATCCAGTAATATGCCGGCAATTACGCTGTCGCTCTCGTTTACAACATCAGCAAAAACATACTTGCTACCGGTACTGATCCGGTGCGAAAGATTATTCAGTACAAATGCGCGAAGCCACACAAAATCCCCCGCCTGGTAAATGTCTTTGTCCGTTACCACATACGCTTTTTCTCCTGACTGGCCCCGCATCTTTGTCAGCATTTTGACGGCAAATGAATCCAGTTTTGAATGATCAGTGGTCTGCGCAGACGATGAAAAGATGATGATGGCAAACAAAAAGATTAACGAACAGAACGCCTTCGACATAATTAACTATTCAATTTATTCCAAGATAGAAAATTAGCAGTAGACAGGAACCCAACAACACTTAAACAAAATACCCGGATGCTGTCAAAAGCTTTTTTTCTTCATCCTCAATCAAAAAAAATCAGCTTATCTCACCCGCACGATCTTATCCCTGATCTCTTTCCAGGTAATAACATAAATGTTATTAGCTTTCAAAGCGTCGCGGCATTCCTGGCTGGTGAAATAATCGTAATCTGCCTGGCGCCACGCTGCCCCCCAGTCAGGATGATCAATTGCGATCGCCTGCATTTCTGAATCATCGAAAGCTGTATGGATGATCACATAGGTGAGGCCGGGCTGTAAATTTTTGAATCCTTCAGTATAGAATTTATTCGGATCAGCCCTAAAGGCTTCGGGTGAAATAGAGAGCATATGATCGACAAGTGCATCTTTCGCCGTGAGCAACGTGTCCCAACTCACGTTCAACGGTACACGCAGCATCGCAGGAATAAAAACCGGGATATTAAATTCATGCCCAATTTTTAGGTATGCCTTAAGATAGTCGGTACGTGATAACGCTGTGCCCATGTGTGCATCCAGGTGTGTAGGATTAATGCCGATTTTTTTGGCCTTTAGTACCTGTGCTCTTATCTCTTCCTCTACTTCTGCGGCAGTCGCATACATACCAACGCTGTCTACAGCAGAATAAAAATATCCTCGTTCGTTTACGAGCCCGGGCACTTTTTGCTTATCGCTGACTGGCCCCCATTTATAATTTTTCCATTCACTTGTAAGGGTAATGTGTAGTCCCAGGTCAGCCTCCGGATGGGTGACGGCATAGGAAGCAATTTCCTGTAACCATGGGCAGGGTACCATTATGCTTGCCGATGAGACGGACCCATGTTCCATTGCGGCAATCGATGCAGTATCTTCCGAATGTGAAACACCAAGATCGTCTGAGTGAATGATGGCAAGCTTTGCATTTTTTGGATAGCCTAATTTTTCAGCAAGGTTTTGCACCTGTGCAAATGAGGCGTGGTCAATAAATAGCAGCAATAAAAACGGCAGAATTTTCATATGCAAGAATTGATCAGTTGAAAATAAAACATTTCTTCACCATTGCTTTGGAAAGTCTTGCGCCTACACGTTTACGGTAGTTGCTTCATCCCACAATACATCACGAGGTATCCCTAAGTGATCTTATTAATTACTGCCTGCTCCTTTGAAATTCATAACTTAGTTGCGCAACCTGTCACCATTTACCCATATATCTTTATAATGGCTTTTGTACCAGGATATGCTTATGACATTTTTATCAGCTACGCCCACGTAGATAATCTCACTTCCTCCGGGCAGGCCGACGGCTGGATAGAACAGTTTTATAAAAACCTAAACCTAATGCTGGCCAAACGTTTTGGCCGGCTCGACACGGTAAAGATCTGGTGGGATAGTAAAAAACTGGATGGCAGTGTCTTGTTCGATACTTCCATTGCCGAAGGGATTAAGCAATCTGCCATTATGATATGCCTGAACTCTCCGGGGTATGCCGCCTCCAGATATTGCCAGCAGGAGTTAGATACATTTTATAAAAAAGCCGGGGCGGAAACAATAGGTCTAAAGGTCGGTGAACGCTCCCGCATCTTCAATGTGCTGCTCAATAATATTCCTTTCAAAGATTGGCCGGCGGAGCTGAGTGGCACGTCGGGCTTTCCCTTTCATGATGCGCAGGAAGCCGGAGAGTTTGGCGATACAGTTGATACACTTTCCAATGCCTTTCGGGATCAGATGAGAAATGTGCGGGACGCCGTTTACAGTTTACTAAATGATTTCAACCATGAACTGCCGGATCATAAAAGCGGAGTGGCCACGGATAGCAATTCTTTTTCGATATATCTCGGCGAGGTGCCGGATACATTGCGCAGTTCCCGTAAGAGAATAGTGGCAGAGCTTGAGAAAAAAGGCTTTGAAGTATTGGCTGCAATCCCTCCACCTGATGAAGCTGCGGCACACGAACAGGCTGCCAGCAGTGCATTGCAGCAGGCGAGCCTTTCTATACATTTATTGGATGAATTCTCCGGTCGTGAAATACAGGGGGATGAGAGCAAAAGCTATCCGCAAAAGCAAACCGAACTTGCCCTCGCCACCGATCGTCCGCAAATGATCTGGATACCTGCCGAGACGGATCTTGCCGCGGTTGAGGAAGAGGCATATAAACAGTTTCTGCAGGGAATCGAAAAAGGAACACTCACGCAAAAACATTATGATTTCGTTCGTGGTTCAAAGGCAACTGTTTCCCAGGTGATCATTGACTTTGCTACGCAGATCAGGGACAGGCAAAAACAGACGGCGCCTGCAGGCGACAAACTTTCCGTATTAGTAGACACGCATTTTATGGACCAGCTGTATGCCCTGGACCTTGGGAAAACATTGCTGGAAAACGACATACAACCTTTCATCAACCCGCAGGAAGATGATCCGCGAAAAAATATCAATCTTATGGGTGAACGCCTGAGCCAGGTAAAGAAATTAATTTTTTTGTATGGCAGCGTTTCAAAAGATTGGGTGCTGGAAAGAATGAGCGCAGCCCTCCAACTTATCATCACCAACAACTATCCCATTGAAGATTTTTTTATCTATATGGCTCCGCCGCACAAAGAGGCAAATGACATTTCTCTTAACCAGCGGTTGCTGAAAGTAAACGTAATCAACAGCAGCGATAAAACAGTGTTGACAGAGCAGGAGATGCACGACTTCGTCAGTGCTTTAAAAACCGGTGTTGCATGAGTCCAGTTTCTGACAATCCTTACGTTGGCTTACGGCCTTTTGAAATGGACGAGAGCATCCTGTTTTTCGGTCGCGGAGACCAGGGAATGGAGCTCCTGCAACGATTACACAAATTTCATTTTGTTGCAGTGGTGGGAAGCTCCGGATGCGGTAAATCATCTCTTTTGCGTGCAGGTCTCATACCCGCTTTGAAAGCGGGTCACCTGGTGGAAGACAGTGACCAGTGGATCATTGCTATCATGAAGCCCGGCCGAAGCCCGCTATATAATTTAGCAGAAACAATCCTCCGGGAAACTGGCAATCCTGGCGACGATAAGTCCATCCTGTTGCTGGTGCAGCATTTACAGGAAGAGGGTGCCGAAGCAATTATCAAAATTATTACGCCAATCATCAAAGAGAGCACCCGAAACTTTTTTCTGCTCGTTGATCAGTTTGAGGAGCTGTTTCGCTTCGCCATGGATCAAAAGGAAGTTGCCAAAAAGGATGAAGCAATTGACTTTGTAAATGTGTTGCTGGAGCTTGCAGAACAGCGCGATCAGCCTTTTTATATCGTGATGACCATGCGGTCTGATTTCATCGGCGACTGCGATCGCTTTTATGGCTTGCCGGAAGCAATGAATAAGAGCCAGTATCTCGTGCCGCGGCTCAATCGGGTGCAATTGAAAAACGTGATAGAAGGCCCGGCAAAACTTTTTGGTGGTAAACTTCACCCATCGCTGACGTCGAAGATGCTCAACGAATTGGGGAGTGTGAAAGATGAATTACCGCTTTTGCAACATGCGCTCATGCGGATGTGGGATTATGAAAAGCGTGTTGATAAAAACGGGGAACTTGATCTTACCGATTATGAAAAGATCGGCGGTGTACAGCAGGCGCTTTCCCGCCATGCGGAAGAGGCTTTGGCGGAAATGAATGGAGAAGATCTGGCTACCACAGAAAAAATGTTCCGGGCGCTGACCGCCATCGATGAGAATGGCAGGAAGATCAGTCGGCCCGCATCCCTCGGCCAGTTGAAAGCATTGACGGGCGCAGATGAAAGCAATCTGATGCGCATCATCAATATGTTTATCGGTGGTGGCCGGTGCTTCCTTATCATCAACAAAGCCAGTGATCCGGACGATACCATTATCGATATTTCACACGAAAGCCTTATCCGGCAGTGGGATACCTTACGTAAATGGGTAGAC
>JBBQSI010000297.1:0-4678 GCA_038213975.1 Chitinophagales bacterium | reverse complement strand
TTTTAGGTGCCGTTCAGCATTTTCAGGCAACAATAATCCTGCATTATATATCGTACATTTTTCCCGGATGCACGTCACTACATCCTGCAGTTGCCTTCGTAAAGGATGATGATAATACACATCATTTGTAGCAACTAACGGTACCTGAAATTCCCCTGATAATTCAGTAAGGCGAAAGAGCTTTTTAAAATCATCAGCTTTATAATAGCGATGAGCTGCCAGGTAAAGTTCCCCGCCAAACACAGACTTATATTCTCCAAGATGCTTTTTGAATCCAGAAGGAAAATGATAAGATTGATTCAACTTATCAGGTGGTAACACGATTAGCTTCAGGCCTTTTGCATGCGTGAAGACATCTTCTTGTTGCAGCTCGCACTTTCCTTTTTCTGTTCGCAGGTTACCGAGCGTGAGTAATCTGCAAAGTCTTTCATAAGCAGGTTTGTCGGTGGGATAAGCAAGCAATGAAGGACCATTCTCCAGATCTAATCTGCAACCAACTATTACGCGAAGGTCTTTTTCCCGGGCTGCGGCGTGCGCCCTTACAATACCGGCGAGACTGTTACGGTCCGTGATGGCAAGTAGAGGATAGCCAAATTCCGCAGCCTGCGCCACCAGTTCTTCCGGGTGAGATGCACCACGCAGGAAACTAAAATTTGTGGTGACCTGGAGTTCGATATAGTTACTGCTTCTCATCAGGCGAAAAATCCGTGAATGAACCAAACGGGTAATACCTCACTATCGTAGAGGCCTGTACGAAAAAGCCAATAACGCTTTCCCTCTTCATCTTCTATACAATAATAATCTCTTGGCAAGCCTCCATCCAGCCACCATTCTATTTCAATCCGCTCAGGCCCATCGGCCTTTCTCACGCGGTGCAATTTTTCCTTATAGCGAAACACCATGGGCGGGTAATCCGGGATAGGAGCCGTCACCTGTATGCGCTCCGGAGTTTTCAGTATCCTAAGCGGCCGCATTTGAAAATGCCAGGATACTTCTGTAGTGGCTGAAAGAGAATTGGCAGTGGCAAAAGAACGCTCAGGCCAGTGATGCGGGGCAGGTAAAAAGCGAAGGATCTTATTTGAACCGAATCTACCTGAGATCCTGTCAAGTAATTCAGCAAGGTGACTATCCTTCAATGACTGAAGATCTCCGAAGAGTGATTCCTGCAAGGCTTCTGTATCTTCCACGCTCGTGACATCCATCAAAAAAACCTCAATTCCCGGAGCCGGATCAAGCTGCTCAATTTTTAACTCAAATAATTTAAAAAGGTGAACAGCATTGTTAGAGGGCCGGTTAGTGGCAATTTTAATTTCACCCTTGCTGCCATCTGTTTTAAAAATTTTTAACGAAGCAGCTCTGAGCCCTTTGCCTTCTTTCTGCAAACGGTAGCAAATTTCTTTCAGTAATTTTTCGAGAGCGATCTCAATGCCTGTCTTTGTTGCAATTGGTTCAAAGGAAGGTAGATATTCATGGTAAGGAGCCACAGGGAAAATAGGGTCAATCCATTCTTCTTCATTGCCAAGTGCCTGCGCCAGCCGGTAACTCAATAATTCCCCAAAACGCCGATTCAGAATCGAAGAAGGGAAATCAATAAAACTCTGAATGGTATACAGGCCGAGCTTATCCATTTTTTCCAGCAGCAACAGATCCAGCCTCAGGCTGGCAGGTGATAAAGAAAGCATGGCCTCCCTGTGTTTTCCGTCAGGAATTATTGTATCCTGCAGGCCTCCACGGCTCAGGGCCCAGGCGGCACCAATGGTATCGGCAATAGCACATCGTACCTGATAACCCAGTTGACTTAATCGTTGACGAATTTTCCTGAAGTATTGCTCCTCTCCTCCCCATAAATGGGCACAGCCTGTGATATCAAGCACCAAACCCCCGGGCAAATCAATCGCAGCGATCGGGGTAAACTGTATACACCATTCGCAAAGTTTTCTTAAGACTATTTCCGCAACGGATGGAATTTCATCAAAGACTTCCAGCGCAGGACAAATCGCCCGCGCATCAGCTAATACCATATTTACCCTGATGTCATGTTGGAGAGCAGGCACGCTCGCCGCAGAAATAACCATTCGCCCATGATCTGCTTTTACAAACACAAAAGGAACATCTTGTAAATGCGGCTGCTGGCGGATAAACCAATCCGCCACTAAATGTCGAAACCAGACTACCATATATCTCCTGGACATTTATCCAACTTTTTTCAACGGTTGAGTAAAAACAATTTCTTCCTGCTTCAAAAGGTTCAAACGTTGCTCATGCCATTGCAGGAGCCAGCTTCCGGGTTTTCCATTTCTTACTTTTTCCAGGGCAACATTCCAGCAGGGAAAACCTACACCCGGGAGATCGTCACCCGGATCACTAACGTGGTGGCTTACCCGCCACCTGGAAACTGCAGCGATCGTATTTAGTTTTGCAAAAACGGGACGAAGCACCATTCCGGTAACCCGGCTTTTTTCGCAGGCCAGTTGTAGTTTTCTTGATTCAGTAAGGGATATATGCTGCACCTCCCCAACAACGGCTGAAAGCCGGTCGCACTTAAGGGCTTCTTCCATCACCCAAAGCCTTTCTTTTTCTTTTTTTATGTCCACAAAAACGATCATGGAAGGTTCCAGGCCAAAAGCTTTGAGTGCGGGAGGAAAAACATTTAATCCTGGATTAATCCAAAGACTTACCCCGCCTTCCTGCATCAGTTTCCCCAGTATGATAGAGATGAAGCCAGTGGTGGCAGCAGCATCTTCAGGGCTTGCAGATAAAAACTCATGAACCACCCCTTCAGGGAAAACTTGCTGCGGAAAAGACCTTTCAATTGGTGGAAAATCCAACAAGGGTTTGCTGCAAGCCTTCACCGGCTTAAAGCTTTCCAGGGGAAGTATTTCCCTTTTAAGCCTTTGAATGATTTCAATTTTAGCACTGAGCATTGGGCTAAATTAGCTAATTTATTTAGCAAAGAATACTAAATTAATTAACAGCTACGCCCGCGTGGTGAAATCGGATTGCTGGGAACCGACCTTCAACATCAACAATCTGCTCCAGGATATGGAATTGAATTGATATTTTCTTGCGAAAAAGTTGGAATCAATATACTGAATTCTTGAACCACCGTACCAAGTAGCTTGATTGCGCGGTTCTTTTAGATGCATACTTTTCCATATCAGTTGGGGTCACCTAACGGAACTCTCCGAATTAATCAAGGATAAAACAAGGCGTCTGAATTTTTCTCTGCGTCTCTTTCAATGTAAGTATTTCAGTACCGCTTTTTAAGACTTAATGCTAGAGATAAGAATATATATATTCCGGTTGGTGAAGGACATCCGACATGAAGATTGGCTTCATCGTCCCAATGTCATCCGTACAATAAAACAATACAATTACAACAAATAGCAGCCAATCCTACATTCTGGCTACCCGGTAATTCTCTGTTCCGATAGTTTTACAAGGTCAACAGATTTAAAACAACAAAATTTTTTTTATGAAACTAAAACACATATTGTCTATTGCATTAGTCACCATGTTAGTTACTAACTGCAAAAAAAATGATCACATTCCTCCGGCAAAAAAGTATCCTTCCGATGTTGCTAACGCCTGGGTGCAATTACAAATCAAACTTATCCGATCCACTGCCGGTTACAATTCAGTCGTGTCGGATCGTTCCAGGCATTACCCTCTACGAATCTGTATTGCCGGGTATCCCCGGTGGCAGATCCTTATTATCACAAATAGGAGGAACTTCACTAACGCCCGCTGAAAATAAAAAAGATTATTATTGGCCGGCATCTCTTAATGCTGCCATGGCATACATCACGAAGCAATTTGTTGAAAATACTTCCTCGGCAAACATGGTTACCATTGATTCCCTTGAAAATGCTTATAAAATTAATTTTCAAATCGAGGCCGATGCAAATAAAATACATAATGCGGAAGACTATGGCATGCAAGTGGCAACTGCTATTTTCGAATGGTCAAAAACAGACGGAGCTCACCAGGCTTATAAATATATTGTGGATCCTGCCTACGTACCACCAGCCGGGCCGGGTTTGTGGATACCCACACCAACGGCATTTGGACCTGCTGTGCATCCACATTGGGGAGATAACAGAAGCTTTATTGCAAACAGTGCAAGCCTTACACAACCCGGCCCGCAATCGCATATTCTGAATCGGTTAAATCGCCGTTTTATGAAATGGTAAATGAGCCCGCAGCAATTGGAAATTCTCCTGGAGAAATTAAAACATCCAACCGTATTTTTTAATAAGATCGCCATCCCAACTTTGGATGGCTTTCAATTTGTGCTTGCTGAGTCCATCATAAAATGCGAGGCCGAAAATAATTATACATTCCTGTTTTTAAAAGATAAAAGCAAATTGATTGCATCCCGCAATTTGAAAGATATTGAAGAAATGCTCAAAGATTACTCTTTTATACGTGCTCACAATTCCCACTTGGTAAACATAAACAAGGTTGAAAAATATGTAAAAGGAGAAAGCGGCTATTTAGTGATGAGCGACGGATCAAGTGTACGCGGACTGGTAGCTTTTTATAATAGCGGTTGGATTGGTTTTTACGACAGCACCTTGTAATAGTTGCAGTAGGAATACAATTTAATATTTGAGATAAAACCGGCTGTCCGACAAATGGCTTAACTTCCATCTTAGTTATAGTTTAGGTCTGGTAA
>JBBQSI010000296.1:0-4679 GCA_038213975.1 Chitinophagales bacterium | reverse complement strand
TGCATCGTAATTATTTTCAAGGTCTCTGGAAAACGCTTGTCTTGTTACCAACAGGCTATCCCGGTTTTTCCAATAGCAGTACAACAGGTGCTTATCAGAATGTGGGCCTAAATAATCGCCCCGCTTTTTAATTGCCTTTATCAACTTTTTGAAGGAAGGATTTCTATAGAAATTTCCAGTAAAGAAAAAAGAGGCAGCTGCTTTTTCTTTAGTTAGAGCGTTCAATATTTCTTTTCCACCCTCGGCAAACTCATCTCCGGAAAAAATGATAGCGAGCTTTTTCTTTCGTTTATCCCCCCGGACGATCGCCCCGTGATCAATTTGAATTTGCCCGGCATCACCATCTTTCCACTGGCCGTTTCGAGAGTGAATGCCTTCGGGAAAATGGGACGATGTGTCTGGCTTTGCGATACCAGCAGATGCCTCTTTTGCTGCAAGGAGATATAACAGAGACGCAGTACCGTCCATCGTTGGCTCATTCGTGCTATAATCACCGTAATCGTCGTGGTATACCACGAGATCACTTTGAAAGTCAGCATATTCGTCAGGCTTGTAGAGGGTAATACCGATTAGATTTTTATAGATATTCCCATACACTGGGCCATCAACCAGCCCACCATCAATCGGATAGTCCTTAAGGTGCGTAAAAGCAGAATGCGGATCGGTAGGCGTATCTCCCAAAGAAGGCAGCCCATAAACCATACTCGTTCCCCATGGATTGGCACCAAAAAGCCAATCAATATTTGCCTGGGCAAGCTCTTCAAACCGGTCATCGCCCGTTAATTGATAATACCAGAAACATTGAATGGCAAACGACACGGTTAGATTATTGCTGCACCAAATAAACGGCACGCCCCGGTAAAAAGCATTATGCCGCGCTTTTGCTTCTACCAGTTCAATTCCTTTTTTGTAAAACGCAACTACGCTATCACGTTGTCTCCCATTGAGCAACTTTGCCAACTCGTAATGTCCCAGGTTGATGAATGGATACCATTGATAATGGCTCGCTGTATCCGCACCAAGCCAGGGAGTAACTGGTTCTCTACTGGCATATGAAATCGCCGAATCCAAAAAATTATACCTTGCAGTTTCTTCCTTTTCTTTTTTCGGTAGCACAACATTGTGCATCGCAGCAAAAGCTAATTCCATGTCATCCACCCAGTTTTCTTCAGCATAGATGTATGGCGACCTCACAGATGCTGTTTGTGTGACACCATACTTTCTCCGGGAAAAATTCAAAGCTGACAGAGCTCTTGCCGTCAAGGTGTCGCGAAAAGTTTTTTCCTTTGAAAAAATGAGGCTGCCCAGGGAAAAGACACTTGAAAACTTGGCGGCCGTGGAGGAAGTCCCTTTCGTATCATTTAAAAATTGTCCACGTTGCTGGGGTTCGCCGTCGATAAAGTATACCGGCCTTTCAAATCCCCGTCCGTAGAAAGAGTCTTCTTTTGGAATTCGCATACCCTGGTGGTCCCGGTCATCTGCCAGTTGATTAAACATCACATTTTCGGAAGGATGCATTTTCAATAACCATTCTGTTCCCCACCTTGCTTCGTCGAGAATATCAGGAATTTTATTTTCCCCGGGTAGCCCATTGGCAAGATGTGTATCGCTGAACACCTGGCTAAAATCGCGGTAGGCTGCCAACAGGTGGTATGTGGCATTAGCAGATGTGGCCGAATACTGCAGGTAGTCGCTTGCATCATGCCATCCTCCGGTAACATCGAAGAAAGTACTGTCTTTAATTCCAGCCATTTCCCCGTATAATGAGTAGCCATCGTGCGTGTGACAGCTATCATTAAGGAAAGGATTAAAGCCGCTTCGCTGTTGCCGCAAATACCGGAGGCAGAAGTCTGCCGCACCTTGGTAGACGTCAGCATTTATTTTGAATTGCGGGGAACGGGCGCTTCCTGCCGCCAGGTAGTATTCACCGGGCTTTTGAAAAGCTGTAAAGTTTAGGCGAAAGGTTTGACTAAAAGGGCCATACGACCCAAATGGATTGCCAGCCTTTGCCGTAAACACACATTTCGAAGTCATTGCATCCATTAACTTAAAAGTGTCAATTTTGATATCTTCCTTGCTGCACCAGACCGCCACTTTCATTGCCTCCGGTGGGTACCCCAATTGATTTATCCTGATCCAGGAGGTGGTTTGACCATAAGCAGAAGCCAGAAAAAACGGGACAATAATTAAACAGTAAAAAACTTTCTTCATCATATCGCCGGGCTGGTTCGTTTTCTTCAAAATTATATGTAAAAAAATCCCCCGTCGCCGGGGGATCAAAACCTTATCTATTTTATATCAGGCGGCGAGCTTCTCCTTCTTTCGCTTGATCTGAGTAATAAGAGAATCCAGGGCCATATCAAAACTTTCTTCGAAAGATTTGGAAGAATGTTTTACAAAAAAATCATGACGTGGGACATGCACTTTAATTTCCGCGACTTTGTCTTTTATATTATGGACGACGTTGTCAAGCTTTAAAAACACATCAACCTTAGTAATCCGTTCATGGAACTGTGTAAGCTTGGTCAGTTTTTTTTCTACATAGGCAACCAACTTTGCATCAGCGGCAAAATGATGGGCTTGAATGTTTACGTTCATACTAATCATGAATTTTAGAAGGTGAATAATTGATTACAGTTGTGAAATTTTGACATAGGGTGCCGGGATTGAAGGAAACATAAGCTCTTGAAATTACGTTTCGCAAGGCGGATTTCAAAATAAAATTTCATCAGTTTTTAGCTTGATTTTGGGTGCGCCAAACGGTGAATATCTTTTAGTTTTTCAATCGAATTATGCGTGTATACCTGGGTAGAAGCGAGGCTGGCATGTCCCAGCAAATCTTTTACAGCATTTATACCGGCTCCGTTGTTTGTGAGGTGCGTCGCAAAAGTATGCCGCAGCACATGCGGGCTTTTCTTTTCCGTGGTAGTCACCATGCCCAGGTATTTTTTTACAGCCCGATATACAAGCTTCGGATAAAGTTTGGTACCCTTGATATTGCAAAGAAGTACCGCCGGTTTTGAGATAGACAATTTTGTTTTCTCCTCTTCATACAACATTATGTCACGAATAAGTTTACTGCTTATGGGGACGATGCGTTCTTTCTGTCCTTTTCCTAACACACGCAGGGTACTATTTCCCCGGTCTACATCGCTTATTTTCAGATTGATTAATTCGGAAAGCCGCAATCCTGTGTTGTAAAGAATTGTCAACAAAAGCCTTTCAGTTTTCCCCTCCCAGTTATCTGGAAAATCTACATATCGAAACAGCGTATCTACTTCTGAGTGTCCGAGAAAAGACGGTAGGCGGCGGTTTACTTTCAATGCCTTCAAAAAAACCGTTGGGTTGGAAGAAATCTTCTCCAACTTTAGCTGGTACCTGAAGTAGGAACGGAGGGTTGAAATTTTCCGGTTAATAGTCCTGGAAACATTGCCCGTTTCTTTGAGTGACGCCAGCCAGGAGCGAATCATAACGGTATTGATATCTGTCAATGCTGAGATATCGAACTGATCATCCAGGTAATCGTAGAAGGCTGTTAGGTCTGTTTGGTAGGAAATGACGGTATGTTGGGAGTACCTCTTTTGGAATTTGACGTAATCGAGGTAAGACGCGATATCTATGCTTTCAGATACGAACATAAAAAAACCAGTAATTAAAGATAAGTATCCTCAATATACCGGTTTGTAATATTATAACTATAGCTGCTGTGGCTACACTTCAATTTTCCCACTGTCAATCTGCTGTTTGTAAACAGCTTTCAGTACTTCCTGGCGGCGCCTTATAGAAGGCTTTTTAAATGCCTGGCGCTCTCTCAACTCAAGCAGGGTCTTGCTCTTTTCAAATTTTTTCTTGTACTTCTTGAGGGCTTTATCAATATTTTCGCAATCCTTTGAATCGATAATTAACATATAAGACTCCGTTTTTTAAGGAGGGCAAAGATAAAAGAATTTTTTTGTTTAAACCAACATCAAATTATTCGAATTCCACAACAATCAAAGTCAATTGAAGCAGATGTTTACAGGGATAATTGAGGTAACCGGCATAATCGAACGAATAGAGGAAAAGAATGAAAACCGTACATTTTTTGTAAAAAGCGCGATATCGCCGGAGTTTAAGATTGATGAAAGCATTAGCCACGATGGTGTTTGCCTGACCGTTGAAACGGTACAGCAG
Organism: Chitinophagales bacterium; assembly: GCA_038213975.1. GTDB lineage: Bacteria > Bacteroidota > Bacteroidia > Chitinophagales > Chitinophagaceae > Ginsengibacter. The sequence goes on along the minus strand of JBBQSI010000296.1, from coordinate 506 downwards.
GGTATTCACCAGGTAACTGCTATAGACGAAACATTAAAAAAAACGATTCTCGGCAAGTGGAAAAAAGGCGGCCTGGTAAACCTGGAACGCTCACTCCAGTTTAACCATCGCCTAACGGGGCATCTCGTGCAAGGTCATGTGGACGCTACGGCACGTTGCATTCGCAGATTGCATAAATCCGGGAGCACTGAGTTTACATTTCAATACGAGCCTTCTTTTGCCAAATTACTTATTGAAAAAGGCTCAGTATCCGTCAACGGCATTAGCCTCACAGTATTTAATGTGAGTGAGAGCCAGTTTACGGTAGCCATCATCCCCTACACCTTCGAACATACAAATCTGAAAAACCTGGAGGAAAGTATGTTGGTGAACATTGAGTTTGATATTATAGGGAAATATATAAACCGTATTTACCAACTGGAAGATAAAAAGTAAGCAGAGCCTCTAGGTAAAGTTCTAATCTTCGTAAACACTTTTGTTTTTCATGGCGCTGCTGATGGCAGAGT
>JBBQSI010000295.1:0-4682 GCA_038213975.1 Chitinophagales bacterium | reverse complement strand
TCCCGGAAGTTATCCTATTGACGACAACCCTGGCTACAATTGTCAAATTCTAAAAAGGAGAAACGATGGCAGTACCGACAGTTTGTGGGGCACATTTGGTGGCGGAAGGGGAACACTGATGATCAATTCAATGGATACAATGAGTCGCAGAATCTCAGGCAACTTTAGCGTTACGGTAGTGCCATTGGATAGTAATACCACTTTGCCTCTTACCATCTCAGATGGCGCTTTTGATAATCTGTATTACGAGTAAGGGATTGCAGCCTTACAATAAATTTATGCCATGACATACCGTGTCTTACTCTCCTCAACGCTCAGAGTAAAGACACGGATCGTATGTTTGTGTCTTGATTAAATTGGCTGTCAAAGTAAGCAGGTTTGGCTTAAATTATTTTGTTTTTGTCATAGAAATTGGCGGCACTTGAGGTTAAGTGGATTGGCTTGATGAAAGACAGGAACACCCACGGAGGTAGAAAAACAAATGCAACTGGAAATGACTATTCATCCCGCCTGAATGGTTTTGGTATTTACTCTGAAGCTGATTATTTTCGTTTTTCGTCGTAATGAAAATGCTAACTCAATAATAATTCTACACTGCTATTTTAGCCTTTTAACCAAATTGAAAAAGGATGTATGTAAATCGCTATTACAGTCTTTGGATGACAGTCAGGTGGTCGAGAAAATCACTGCTTTATGGGATGGTATATTCCGCCGCGGTAATTGTTGTTTATGAGCTCATGCAAATTCCATTTTCATTGCCCTGGCAACCCATTTCTGTTATTGGTATTGCAGTGGCATTTTTCCTTGGTTTTAAAAACAACAGTTCCTACGATCGTACCTGGGAAGCGAGAAAAATATGGGGTAAGATCATTAATGACAGCCGGACCTTTGCTACTGCTATCTTGTCCATGCCGGGAGAATCGGTAAGTTCTGAGTGGAAGACATCAGCTATCCACCGTCACCTGGCCTGGCTGCTTGCGTTAAAGCATGCTATGCGAAAAGTAAGAACCTGGGAGCACAACGGCCCTATTGAAAAATTGGTTTTTACGCCAAAATTCAGGAAGGAGTGCCAGGAGGGGATGGAGCCTGAAGTATCTCAATATTTATCTGTTGAGGAATTTGCCCGACTTAAAAAATACACTAATATTCCCAGCCAGCTTTTAAAAAATCAAAGCCTCGAAATCGCACGGCTATTCAACAGCGGCCAATTATCTGAATACAAACACGTTTGGCTTCACCAATTGGTGGGCAACCTTTATGACTTGCAGGGCATGACTGAGCGCATCAAAAATTTTCCTTTTCCAAGGCAATATGCGTCTACCGGGCTATGGATCATGTACATTTTTTGCGCCCTTATCCCCTTCGGATTACTTGACATTTTTGAACAATCGCCTGCTTTGCACTACTGGCTCACCATTCCCTTTTCCGGGTTGATCATCTGGGTGTTTTTCCTTGTTGATAGGATAGGTGACTACTCTGAAAACCCCTTTGAAGCTGCTTATAATGATGTGCCTATTTCTTCCATTGCCCGCACGATAGAAATTGATCTGCGTGAAATGCTGGATGAAGAAGTTATACCTGGCCCGTATCCTGTAGAAAATGGCTTCTTATTATAACCTGCCTGCAAGACGGAGAAAATCTACAACTACTGCTGTAAAAGAGGCACAATCGGAGCGCTTGCACCAACAGTGGATGTTATGTCAAAGCAAATTTATATTTCTGCTCATTTAATAAATTATAGCATTGGCTTTATAAGATGGCAATAATTATTTATTGGCATAGATACGTCAACGCTACCAGCGTCGCTGCATATCTGCGCCAGGGGGGAGGCGGCTTTGTGGTATTGCGTGGAGTTAATCGTAATTGCTGCTCTTTCACGCAGCTAATTTAGAAGATTTTTACGGATCGTTTTTAGCAGGGATGGCCGTTGGTCGGAGGCCACGGGCGGTTCTTGAAGGGTTATTTCAAAAAGTTCACTTTCTGTTTCAGCCGGGTCTCCCGTAGGGGACTCAGCGGGTCAAGGCTCACTGAAATTTCCTACTTTAATAACTTATTTTAATATGTCAGGTTATTAAAAAGACTGCGATTAAAAATCGGTGGCTGTATTTAAAAAATCCTGAAAAAAATTAATTAGTACGATTTTCCCAATAATCGTCCATGTAAAAGTAGTATCTGGTATCCTTATTGCATATTTAATGCTTGGGATCATTGATAAGCGTTATAGCTTAATGGTCATTCATCTAAAAAAAATATTATGAAAAAAGATATGTACTTCCCATCAATTTACGTCAGTACAACTTTAGCTTTAACAGCTGCATTACTATTTTCTGCCTGCAACAGGGATAAAGAGGTAACAAACGAATTCCCCTTAATAGATTTGGCAAGCGGTTTCAAGGTGGAAAAAGTTGCTGAAGGCTTAAATTTTCCTACCGGCATTACCTGGGATAGCCAAAATGAAATGTATGTTGTTGAAGCAGGTGGAGGCTTTTTAGAAGAACCGCCTCCTGCAAGAATCTTGAAAGTTAGTAATGGTCAGCTAGCTGAAGTCGTTAATCTCGATTCAAGAGGTGTAGTGGCGCCGGTTATAGGTTTTACTTTTCATAATGGCAACTTTTATATTTCACACAAAGCTGCCGATATGACCGGAGCCGTATCACGTATTTCGCTAAATGGAGCCACTGTAACGGAAATTTTAAAAGGTTTTTTAGATGGCGGCTCTGAGCATCCTGTGAATGATATTCGTATGGGTCCTGATGGCCGCATGTATTTAGCTACCGGCCCGGCTGGTAACTCAGCCGTAATGGGACCAGATGTGGCGCCTTTTATAAGCCGTGTACCAGGGCTCAAAACTACTTCCCCAATTGACTTAGTTTTACTGGGAGTTAATTTTAAAACAAAAGACTTTAGATCTACCAATCCCACTGATTCAGTTATGACAGGCGCTTACGTTCCGTTTGGTACGCAAACTACTCCCGGACAAATTATACCCGGTACCAATAAACCTGGTGGCGCTATTGTATCTTTTGATCCGAATAATGCCGAAGGGTCATTGCAGACATTTGCTTTCGGTTTTAGAAACATCATCGGACTAGCCTGGAATAGCGGAGGTGAGCTTTTTGCGGCGGTGAATGGATATGATGTTCGCGGTGCCCGACCTGTAAGAGATAACTTTGACGCCACTTATAAGATCACAAAAAATACCTGGTACGGCTGTCCCGATTTTTCGGCAGAACTGGAGCCTCTTACCGATCCGAAATTTGAAGTTGCTGACAGCTCGCAAGCTATGGTGTTTATAGATGGAGTACCGCAAGGTAAAAACCTTGGATTCCTGATCAATCATCAGGCCAGTGGATTAACGCCTCCCGATAAAAATTTAGTAGCTGGATTACATCCATTTCACTCATCGCCTTCTATGCTGGATGTGGCGCCTGCCACTTGGGGCGATCTTGCCGGTCGTTTATTTATAGCCGAATGGGGCGATCTTACCCCACCTACAGATCCAAAAGTTACAAGAGTGGGTTATAGGGTTGTTCAGGTTAATCCGGCAACAAGAGAAGTTACTTCTTTCATAAGTAATAAAGGCACGTTGCCTGGCTCAGAACAAAGCGCTTTAGGTAGGGCAATAGAACGTCCGTTCTGTGTACGGTTTGGTCCGGATGGTGCTATGTATATTGTAGATTATGGGCAGGTAAAAATTGATCCAAGTCGCACGGCACAAAACAGAGAGCCGTATGCCTATGTGCCGGGCACAGGAATTATCTGGAAGGTTACCCGAAAGTAATAACCGGTTTTAAGCTTAATTTAGCCCCCGTCAGGTCTCCGGCCAACAGGATGAGAGCCGCTATCTGTTGCCGGAATAATGCTTCAACATTTCGCAATCATCTGGTTCATTCTGGTAAAATTTCGCTGATGAAAAGTGATAATCTCCTGGAAGATTGCACGAACCTGCTCTGACCGGATTATGAATATATTCCAGCTTCTGTAAATTGTTGCCGTGAAATATGCGTGAAGCGAATCGTAAATTACTGCTCTTTCACGCAGCTAATTTAGAAGATTGTTACGGATTGTTTTTAGCAGGGATTTCCGTTGGCCGAACCAGGCGGCGGATGGCGCGCCTGAGAACAACTACGGCGGCTAAGAATGGTTCGTGCTTCTGTCTACAGTGGTGATCATAATAGTAGGCAGTTATATTAAATGTCATGTTATTCCTTTTTAGCTACAATATAAACTTGTTGGTCACCGAGATTATATTCCACTTTGGATGGCGAACCATATGTGCCAATTGTACTTAACCCATATAATTTTAAAAGCCGTTTCACTTCTCCCAATGTAAATACATAGTGCTTAAAGGAGTGTTCCTCAGTTTTGTCTTCCTTTGTATAAAGAAGCTCACTAATCATGTAACTATCTTCAACATTATAAATGTTGGTTACTTGCATTGTTATATTTCCAACCGTATATGAATTGTGTTTTCTATAGTTTGAGAAGTTTGGTAAAATACTCTCGGCTATCATACCCGAGTTAATAATAAACTTTGATCCTTTTTCAAGACTTGAAGAAACCTTTTCCACAAATACTTTCATTCTATCAAAATTGAAGTAGCCAAAGCTATTGCCTAGACACACGGCCGCTGACAACTTTTCATTTAGTTGAACGGTAAGGATGTCTGCCTTTATGGCTTT
>JBBQSI010000294.1:0-4691 GCA_038213975.1 Chitinophagales bacterium | reverse complement strand
TCCACATGTCCCTGCAAAGATCGATGAGGATATTATTGATGCGTTTGATATTATCAAAATGCGCAGCAAGCAGATCATAATGTTCTATCTGCGTCGTGTATTGCTGCCGTTGCAATCCTAACTTGTTTTCCAGGAACTCGTTTGCCAAAGCATGCCAGTCTTTCTTCGGGTAGGCTACGTAGTGAGCATTAAAATTTCCTGTGGCCCCGCCAAATTTACCGGTGAATGGAATGTAACTGAATTGCTGTACCTGGTTTTCAATTCTTTCGACAAAAACCATGAACTCTTTGCCCACCATTGTCGGAGAGGCTGGTTGTCCGTGTGTGTGAGCAAGCATCGGGATCTTTTTCCATTTCAATACGAGCTGCTGTATTTCGTGCTGCAAGTTTAGCAGTGCAGGCAGGTATTCATACTCCATGGCGTGCTTCCACATCAGGGGTATCGCAGTGTTGTTAATATCCTGGGAAGTGAGCCCGAAATGTATCCATTCCAGTTCTGAGCTGAGCCCAAATGTGCCGATCTTTTCTTTCAAGAAATATTCAATGGCTTTTACATCATGATTGGTGGTGTGTTCAATTTCTTTTACCCGTTCAGCATCTTCGATAGAAAAGTTTTCAATCAATTCGATCAGCTTCGGAACGAGGTTTTTTCTTAAAGCAAAAAATTTTTTTTCTGAAAGAAAAAGGAAATAGGCGATTTCTACTTCTACGCGATACCTCATTAATGCGTATTCGGAAAAGTAGGCTGAAAGATTTTCTACCTTATTCCTGTATCTGCCATCGATGGGGGAGATAGCTGTTAAACTCTGTAATTGCATGTTTGGAATTTGAATGGATCTTCAGCAAATCGACGATTGCGGATACATTAATTTTGCGGCAAATTTAAACGAATAGCGTTGCACACAAAAATGAAGGTAGGAGCGGTGAGCTACCTGAACACCCGGCCGCTTATCTATGGATTTGAAATTGGGGCGATGGAAAAAGAAATGGAATTGGTAATTGATTACCCCGCCAAAATATCGGATATGCTGATTGAAGGTTCCATCGATATCGGGCTTGTGCCAGTGGTGGCTATGACGAAACTTGACGCACACCATATAATCTCGGACTATTGCATTGGCTGCAATGGCGAAGTCGCCAGTGTATGTTTGTTCAGCGACGTGCCTGTTGAGAATATTGAAACTGTATTGCTTGACTACCAGAGCCGGAGTTCGGTGGAGCTTTTGCTGATCTTACTTCGCGAACATTGGAAGATATTTCCAAAGCTTGAGCCGGCGTCCGAAGATTATATCAATAAAATTTCAGGCACCACTGCCGGGTTGATCATTGGAGACAGGGCTTTGAAACAGCGAAAGGCGAATAAATATGTGTACGATTTGGGCGCCGCCTGGAAGGAGCTGACGGGATTACCTTTTGTGTTTGCAGCATGGATTGCCAATAAAAAAATTGCTCCGGGATTTATTCAGGAATTTAACAAGGCGAATAGTTTCGGTCTAAAAAATATCGGTCAGGTGGTAACAAACAATCCTTTCGATTTCTACGATCTGAATACGTACTACACTAAAAACATTGATTATATACTAGACAATCCTAAGGAGAAGGCCCTGGCTATATTTCTTTCGAAAGTCAGGGGCGAAGCGTATTCATTATCTTGAAGAATCACTTGCGAAAGCAAAAAATATTGAGCTGCACATCGTACTCTGTCGGGCTTTGGCTGTTGCTAAAAGGCTGGCTGTGATTTTCCGCTGCCTCTTTGATGTAAAACTGAAAATGGGTTTCCCGTAAAATGTTGAAGATATCCACGAGCTCATTATTTTGTGCAAAGGTGCCGTGGTATTCGAGAAACATTCTTTTTACGAAGTGTAACTCTCGTGCAATGTCTTTCAGTACTTCATATTCTGCGCCCTCAATATCCAATTTCAGGAAATCTACATCCCGGTTAATGAAATCTCTTAGTCGAACTGCTTTCACAGGGGCGGTGGTAATAGTGCTGCTATCGGTGACCTTACTTCCCATGGTACCATCCTGATGAAAATTTAATGTTGTATCAGACGTCCAAACCGCCTCCTGTCTCAGGTGAACATTGTCCAACTGGTAAGATTTTACATTTTTTTTCAAGAGCTCATAATTGTCCTTGTCAGGTTCAAATGCCACCACTTCTGCTCCCGGGCAAATGTGCTTGATGTAGATGACGCTCAACCCGATGTGTGCGCCGCAGTCCAAAACAAATGCATTCGGTGGCAGGGCTTGCCTGTAAATTTCTTCTACAAAAATTTCATCAGCGCCATATAAAAACTCAGATGGATTTTTGAAATAAAAATCATGGCCCAGCAAGGAATGGTGATGTAATTTTCCGGGAGGAAGATGTTTTAAATATTTTACTTTCCCCCAATTTAGATTCATCTTGCCATAACGGTTAGCGGTAATTTTGCGAAACTTTTTTGCAATACCTGTCGACAAATTTTGAAGTAAAGACTTTTGATCCTCCATTCAATTTAATTTTAGGCAAATTAGGCTATCGGTAATAATCAGCCAATGATATCTGTAATCATATGTTCTGTAAATCCCACATTCCTTGCACAGGTATCTGACGATATCAATCGCACGATAGGTGTAGCGTGTGAGATTTTAAATTATGATAACAGAACAGAAAATGCCGGTATCTGTTCCGTCTACAATCGCCTGGCAAGGCAGGCGCTGTTTGATTGTTTGTGTTTCGTTCACGAAGATGTTTTATTTCAAACCCAAAACTGGGGCAGGAATATTTTAGAAGCGTTTGAAAAAGACAAAGATCTCGGCGTTGTCGGACTCGCCGGGGCAAAATACAAGTCAGCTTTTTTTTCAGGCTGGTTTACCGGCGTACAAGCGCTGGATTGTGCGCATTACCAACATCAATATTCAACTCACCTTGAGAAAATTTTCCTCGCGCCTGACAAATCAAAAAAACACGAAAATGTTGTTTGTGTAGATGGAGTGTTCATTTGCTGTCGCAAAACTGTTTGGGAGAAAATTTTATTTAATGAAAAAAAGCTAAAAGGTTTTCATTTTTATGATCTCGATTTTTCTCTTCGGGCTGCAAAGATTTACAGACTCGCTATCGATTTTGAAATCAGTTTAACGCACATCACTTCAGGCGGAGATTATGGGGACAAATGGATTGATGAGGCCATCAATTTTCATTACAGCAATTCGCAAAGTTTACCTTTCCCAACGGAAGAAAAATTTAAACAATACGATCTGCAGATTGCAAAAAATAATTTAGACTTTTTAAAGAACTTCAAGATCAGCAGTCGCAATAGGCTTCGGTGGGTGAAACTGCAGAAACTATATTTGTACCCGGGCCTTTATTATTCAGTTACCAAGTTTTTGATTTACCGGCCGCTTGGACTCAGGCACCTCCACAAATTATTTAAGTCAACTTGACATCCTCTCCCAAAATATCAGTTTGCATTCCTGCCTACAAGCGGATCGATTACCTCCAGCGATTGCTACGATCTATTGCGAGTCAAACTTTCACTGACTACGAAGTAATAATTACCGATGACAGCCCTGATGATTCTGTAAGAGATTATTTACAGGAAAAAACTTCAATTCCCAGTCTCAATTATTTTAGAAATGAGAGTCCGTTGGGTACGCCGGAGAACTGGAACGAAGCTATCAGGCGGGCCAAGGGTGAATGGATCAAGCTAATGCATGATGACGATTGGTTCGCGAATGATAATGCATTGCGGGTTTTTTATGAGGGGACAAGACAAAGTGATGCAAAATTCTTTTTTTCTGCATATACAAATGAGTGGGAGAGCGGAAAGAGAGAGGAAGTTCGCTTAAGTACATTCAATAGATGGCTCTTGAAAATAAACCCATTGAATATTTTCAAGTTCAATTTTATTGGTAATCCGAGTTGCACATTAGCAAAGCGGGACGCTGGTATTTTTTATGACAGCACTTTGAAATGGGTTGTTGATTTCGAATACTACATCAGGTTTTTATCTGCACATAAGAAAGCAATCTACATTGATCAACCCCTGGTCAACGTGGGCATGAATCAATACCAGGTAACTGAATACACATTCAGAAAACCGGAGGTTGAAATTCCTGAGAACCATCAGATGTTAGAAAAATTTGGAAGTAATATTCTGAAGAATGTCTTTGTCTATGACCACTTCTGGCGACTCTACAGAAATCTTGCTATCAGGAGTACCGATGATATCAACAAACATTATTCTGTGGGTGATACATTCGCGCTCAGGCGAATGTTGAATTTTCAAAAAAAAATAGCCCCAAACCTTTTAAAGCGTGGGGTATTTTCAAAATCACTGATGCTATTAAGTTACGTTCGGGATCGAATGTTGAGAAAATAATTTACATCTGTTTCTTCCGCTCCAACTTTATTTCTCTTTCCATCATTTCTTTCACTAGGTCACCTACAGTATATTCAGGTTTCCAGTCAAGCAGTGTATTTGCTTTGGTGGGGTCACCGATAAGAAGATCTACTTCCGTGGGACGGAAATATTTTTCGTTGATGCCAACTACCTCCTGGCCTACCTTGAAGGCGTATTCGCTATTTGTTGTTTTGGAAATAACCGCTTTCTCTTTGGTGCCCTCGCCGGAAAATTCCAACTCCACGCCCACGCATTCATAGGCCATTTTGACAAAATCGCGGACAGACGTTGTGACGCCCGTAGCAAGTAC
>JBBQSI010000293.1:0-4706 GCA_038213975.1 Chitinophagales bacterium | reverse complement strand
ACGTTAGATCTTAAGAATGGCACAAAAATCAGGAAAGGTGTCTTGTACTTAGTCCGTTGACGAAGCTTGTGGTGTTTGCAGGGGAAGCCTGAAAAAGAAGGTCGCTCCTTTGCCTGGTTCACTTTTTACACCAATTTTCCCTTCATGCTTTTTGATGATCTCGGACGAAATATAGAGACCAAGACCAATCCCCGGATATTTGTTTTCTGACAGCTCGTGCACCCTGAAAAATTTATCAAAGACTTTGGATTGCTTTGGCTTTGGGATGCCCATTCCGTTGTCCTTTACAAAAACGGTCGCAAATTTCTTACTTAACTCATTCGTGATATATATTTCATTTTCACCCGGCGAGTACTTAACTGCATTTGTAAGAAAATTGGTTAACACCTGCCCTATCCTGTCGCGGTCTCCTTTTATGACCGGAAAATCGGCCAGGTCGCAGATTATTTTGTGGCTCTTTATGGAAAGTTGCACCTCCTTCACTACTTCCAGTACCAGGTCGCGAAGGTCGAAATTTTCAAAGTGATAATGGAGCTTCCCCGTATCCATTCTGCTAACATCCAGCAGATCTCCTATAAGCCCCGTCAACTTTACGATCTGGACATTCATCCTGGCCAGCATATTGGCAGCATTAGTATTTCCTTCTTCAAAAAAGTCTTTTTCAAGTATTTGTGCAAAGGCCTTTATGCTGGTGATGGGTGTTTTCAGTTCATGGCTGGCCATACTGATAAAGTCATCTTTCTGACGGGACATCTGGTGAAGTCGCTGATTTTCTTCGCGGATATTTTTTTGCTCTACTTGTTGCTCTGCAAACTTTCTTTCAAGTGTTACATCTTCAAATACTACCAGCAGCAAAGGTTCGCTGTTGCCCCTGCTTCTCGCCTTCCTCCCATTTAAACGTAACGTCTTTTCACTGCCTCCCTCTTTCTTAAAACGAATTTCTATTTCCGGCTGGCTGAGGTGGCTGCCTTGAATACCATTGACAAATTCGCGGACTTCGGGAATACTCCAGGCACCGCGGGCTATTTTAAAAAAATTCTTGCCGATATTCTTACTCCTTTGTAATCTAAAGGTTGAAAAAAATGAAGCATTTGCATTTTTAACGAGGAAGTCTTCGCTGAGTATTACCAGCGGCTCGTGCACCACATTAATGATGGCCTCGATGTATGTTTCCGAATGAGGAGTCTGAAGGTAAATCTTTGCCCTTTTTTTTCCTGGCATAAAGCGATATTTACGTTAAGAAAAACCAGCGCAAGGCAGAAAAATGGAAGGTCTTTGGGGTTAAAAAAATGAATAATCTTCACCAATTCGCGAAGTTTTTTCATTGATAGTAAGTTACAACAGTAAATCTGGAAAAGCATTGCCGGGAGCAATAATTGAGTAGAAATACGATGTTTCATGCGCGGGAAAATACGGTACCGGGCTATTGGGCAAAAAAATTACTGCCGATAGACTTGTACGACGGAATCGAGCAAAGCGAGAAAGCTTTTAATATCCGGGTCATAACCGTATCCGCGCGGCGCTAGCCGCTCCTCGTTTGCATCCAGGAAGAAGTAATAAGGCTGTGTGTTGGCATTATATGTTGAAACCTGCAGGTCAGTATTTTTGTCACCCAAAGTTTCCACTTGTTTCTTCAGAGCTTCCGAAAAATATCGCTCATCCTCCGGCAGCAAAACCTTGTGTACGTCCACGTATAAAGAAGCAATAACAAAATCTTCTTTAAGCCGGCGCATTACTTCCGGATCGCTCCACACTTCCCCTTCCATCTTACGGCAATTGACACAGTTGATTCCCGTGAAGTCCAGCATCAAAGGTTTTTTGGCTTTCCGGGCTGCCGCCAGCGCTTCATCGTAATCGTAGAAAATTTCCATTCCGTATTTCGTCACCACTTCCGGCTCGTAGATCTTCATCCGCTCGTAATATTTTTCCGGATGCAAAACACTGGTATCCCGCTGTTGTACTGAATAATTGTTTCCAGCTGACGAGGCATTAAAATCCTGGGTGCCCATTGGAGGCACAAAAGCACTGATACCCTTTAACGGTGCACCCCATAGCCCCGGTATCATGTAAACCATAAAGGCAAAGGAGGCTACAGCAAAAAATAAACGGGTAACACTTAGATAAGGCAAGTCAAAATCGTTTTTCGGAAGCTGATCATCATGGCGAAATTTCAGGAAACCAAGCAAGTAAAGGCCAAGTAAGCCAAAGATCACAATCCAAAGGCTGATGAAAACTTCCCTGTCGAGTAAACGCCAACCCTGAGCCAGATCGGCATTTGAGAGAAACTTCAAGGCCAGGGCCAGCTCCAGGAAGCCCAGCACCACCTTTACTGAATTTAGCCAGCCGCCCGCTTTTCCAAGCATATTTAGCTTTCCCGGGAAAAATGCAAAGAGCGCAAAGGGTAAGGCGAGTGCCAGGGAAAAGCCAAACATTCCAACGAGCGGCCCGTAATAATTTCCCCGCGCTGCCAGTACCAATAAATTGCCAATGATCGGCCCGGTACAGGAAAATGAAACAACAACCAGCGTAAGCGCCATGAAAAAAATGCCGAGAAAGCTTTTTGTGCCGGCCCTGCTGTCTGCCCGGGTTGACCAGGAGGCTGGTAGCTCTATGTTGAAAGCGCCCAGGAATGAAATGCCGAACACGAGAAAAAGCACAAAAAATATAAGGTTGGCTATCCAGTTGGTAGCAAGGTTATTCAGCGCTGCGGGTCCGAATATGAGCGTTACTAAAAAGCCAAGGACTGTAAAAATTGCTACGATGGAAACAGCATAATACACAGCATTGCGAATCCCTTCGCTTTTATTCTTACTCCTTTTGGTAAAAAAACTGACGGTTACCGGTATCATAGAATACACACATGGTGTCACAAGAGCGATAACGCCACCGGCGAAAGCTGTAAGAAAAATCCACCAAAGTGAATGGTCTGCAATATCAGGTGACTCGTTTCTGCTTAACTCCTGCGAACTTGCCCGATCAGGGGTAACGAAAAAAGTAAAGTTTGCCTCGCCGGGTAAATAAGCTTCTCCTTTCCGGTACATATAATTGAGGGTTCCCCGGATTAAAAAACTATCTCCCGGCGCAGCTTTCACCTGTTGCGACCAGGTGACCGAATCGCGGTAAATCTCCACCGGCGATCCCAGCGTACTATCGACTGTTGAAATCAATTTGCCGGTAGCAATTATGGAGTCTGTAAGATATTTTTTTGAGGCTGAGTCGAAAGTGATGCTGGAGTAAAGTGGAGCTTCCGCAGCGTGTTGCAGAGCAAAAAGCTCTGCGCCTTTATCAGGCTTTACTGAAATATTTAATGAAATTATACCCCGATTAATTCGCTGCTGACTATAGCTGATCCTTACAGCAGAATCCTGAGCTGAAGCCGTGGTAAAGAAAATGAGAAAAATGCATAACCACTGCAGCCCATAGAACCTTCTCATGAAGTGAAATTAATGATTAGTTGAGGGCGACTGAAAATTTCTTTGTAACGGGCGGAAGGCATTGCTTGTCGTTGCACACCATATACTCAACTGATACGGCAGCTGCGGTCTTCACTGCAGCTTTCAATTTTACAGTTTGCACAAATTCCACCTTGTCAGAATATTGCTTCACGTCCACCCCGAAAATATCTTCATGATGTTGTTGCATATTACCAACTTCTTTCCATTTGTTATCTAAGATGATCAAAGGATTTACGGCGAAGCTGATGGATGTAGCAACCGGGCCACCATCAGGCGTCGATTGTGAGTAAATGTGCCACCCTTTTTGCAGGTTCGCAGTTAGGTGAATTTCGTAGGTGTTATTCTTTGTTTTCTTCGAAACTGCCGTCCAGGTCACCGGATTAAGCACTTGGGCTTTTAAACCAAAAGAAACCAGCACAACAGTAACAAGTAGTAATATTTTTCGCATCTCCTTTTTCGTATTGCTTGTGAGGTATTATGACTCACAATAATAATGCAGAGTTTACTTGGTTTTTTTATTGAAGGTAATCGCTAACAAAAGTTTTGCAATATTCCTTGATAAGCGACGCACTTCACTCAAGGCTTTCAAAATTTGATCAGGAGAGCCCTGCGCCTTAGCGGGATTGGGAAACGCATGATATCTTCACAACCCGGCCTGGAAATGATCGCATAATTGTCAGCAACCGGCATCTATTATTTCACCTTCCCGGAATCGACATTCTTAAACCCTCGAACTTCAATATTTTGCCTGGCCTTCCCGATCCTTGCCGGCGTAAAGCTAATCCCTAAAACTTTATGCTCTTTTCGAAAGGTTGTTTTGTCCTCGCATCATTTCTAAAAAAGTATTCCCCCCTGAGGAATCAGGGGGGAATCTCTTTAACCCTTAAAACAACCAACATGAAAAATTCGTGTTGATCTTGTTTATTACATTAGTTACGTAAAATGAAAAGGGTTGGTTTTACCAATATATTTTACGCAAGCGCAAGGTCCAGCACCTGCTGCATGGTCTTTACATAATTCACTTTTATCCCTTTGATGTATAGTGGGTTGATCTCTTCTACATCCTTTTCGTTTTGAACACACATGATGAGTTCTCGCAGCCCCGATCTTTTCGCTGCAAGTACTTTTTCTTTTATTCCTCCAACCGGCAATACTTGTCCCCGCAGGGTTATCTCGCCGGTCATGGCCAGGTAAGGTCGAACCTTTCTTCCGGTAAAGGAGGAAGCCATCGCCGTCATTAAAGTGATACCT
>JBBQSI010000292.1:0-4710 GCA_038213975.1 Chitinophagales bacterium | reverse complement strand
CAAGCATCAGGCGGCAAATTGCTCTATGCGAAAGGGTTCCTGGGTCAAAATGTTCCTAATCCCGCTAACGGAAATACTACTATTGCCTACTCAGTACCGGACGATGGAACCAATGGAGAAATCAGGGTCACGGACTCACAGGGTAGATTTATCAAAACCTATCGTGTGAGCGGCCAGGGACAACTGACCATACCAAAGACATTACTTGCAGCAGGTGTCTATAACTATTCGCTGTATAATAACGGGCAACTGGTACAAACAAAACAGATGATCATTTCAAGATAAGTGAACATTATATTTTTCGAAGGAGACTGCCCTTTTAGGGCGGTCTCTTTTTAAGAAGGCTAACTCCCACCCGCTCAATTCATCAAAGAAGGGAATGAAAGGTGACAATAGAAATGTAATGTTGGCAACATCACCAATGAACTTTAAAAGAATGATGAACATCTGCAAAAAGATGTTTCTTGACTTTTTTTGTTCGCCTGATTTATGTCGCTCAAAATTGCCTGCTATCTCGCAATACTTTTACTCTAGTTTTCAAAAAGAGTTTTTAAGGGCTGACTAATTAAATTAGGATCTCAGCCCAGTTCAATCTAACCTTTGATGTTCTTTCCCGTTAGCTGCCTAATGGCAAATTGTCCTCCATGTCACTTCTATACCTGGAACACAAGGCTGCGAGCCAAAAATGGAATTTGGTCGCAAATACTGCAGACAATAGCATAGCTGAGCTTGTCATTTCATTTGGAGTAAGACTAAAATAAATGCTGAGTTAACCACCAACAAGGATTGACCAAAAAAAGGTCTTCGTTTAAAATCACGAAGACCTGTATCAATCTTTAGAACCTGGGGTGATGGGCGGCAGTCTACTGTATGCTAGACCGTATTACGTCCGCTCACCAGGTTGTAAATTATCACGATAACGGCTATCACTAATAAAATGTGAATAATACCTCCGGTGAAAAAACCACCTAAAAAGGAGATAGCCCAAATAATAACGCAGATCACTGCAACAATCCATAAGATGTTTGCCATGCTAAAAAGTTTTAAGGTTAAAAAATTTATGTTAGTAAGTTATATAAACATACACCATAGTATAAAAAATCTGCCAAAAAAAAATTATCTGCTTATCAGCCAGTTATAGGGCAAAAATCGAAGGCTGTTTAAAACTTTTCTCATAAACTGTGTAAATAGATGCTCAAAACGTAAAATTTTTAATATCTCTGGCAGCACCTAATTGAAAAGGGTGTTTCCTGGGATCTTGTCAGGTGTAGTCACTTTGTCCCATATCCTTCCAGGTAATATTGTGCGTTGTGCAGAAGCTGTAATGTCAAGGAGGAAAGCAATCGCGAAAGAAAAGCTTGCTGTTATTATTAAAACGGTTTGGAAACGGATTGGCATTCGAGTGTGTGTCATAATATTTTTCAAGTTAAATGGAAGTTTTTTTTAGTTTATGAGTGAAGGCGCACTATATATTTTGCCTCCGGCCCTGACTCATTTTGATACTTTGGGAAAATTGATTGCGGTCGCCTTCGTTACGTTTCTTTCTTGCCGTAGTTCCTGTCTCCACGAACCACCATGAAGGGTGTTGGGGCAAACTGTTGGCCTGGTTTTCTTCCGGGCTTTCTGCCCGGCAACTGCTGTTGCAACTGTCCGCTTTCTAAATAAGAAGTGTTCGTATTCGAACAGTAAGTATAGCAGCAATTTTGTCTTATGGTTTCAGCATCAATCGATTAGCGCCTTGGTATGAAGGTTGAAAAATTCTATTGTCATTTTTTATAAGTCAACCTTCAAATCTTGTGCTTTGCTAAAAAATTATTTTAAAGTAGCCTTCCGGAATCTGTGGAGACACAAGGGCTATTCGTTGCTCAATATTCTTGGGCTCGCCATCGGCATGACTGCTTGCTTCCTTATCTTTCTTTATGTACGCTTCGAGCTGAGTTACGATGATTTTAATACAAAAAAAGACCGCATTTACCGCGTGGTAGCCGACATTAAAACACCGACGGAAGTCATCAATGCCGGCGGGCCGTCGTGGGCTGTGCCTCCCAATGCAAAGGATGAGTTTCCGGAGATAGAAAACTTCGTCCGAATCGCGGCAAATGATAACGTCCTCTTTCGCCTTGGCGACAAAAAATTCCAGGAAGAAAATGTAATGTGGGCAGACAGCGCTTTCTTCCAGGTGTTCGATTATAAACTATTGAAGGGTGATCCGAAAACCGCTTTGAAGGAACCATTCAGCGTGGTGCTCTCGCAAAAAATGGCGAAGAAGTATTTTGGTAAAGAAGATCCGATGGGTAAAACAATCCTGGTAACGGGCGATGGCTCTCCGGCGAAAGTGACCGGTATTATGAAGGACATTCCGGCCAACTCCTACATCCAGGGGGAACCGGTTTTGTCCATGTCTACCATCACACAAAAATTTGACGCCGGCCTTGACAGTCAATGGGGCAACTATGGCGCGAACGCTTATTTTTTGCTGAAAAAAGGAACCAACGCAAAAAAGCTCGAAGCCAAGTTTCCCGGCTTCCTGGAGCGCCGCAATGGTAAGGAGATGAAGCAGTCTCAGATGTATGCCACCTTATTCCTCGAGCCTTTGAAGGATGTTTACCTGCGGTCGACACGGAACGGGGACAGCAAAGGCAACATCACTAATGTTTACATATTCTCTATAGTCGGTTTATTCATCCTGCTGATTGCGGCCATTAATTTTGTAAACCTCACTACGGCCCGTGCTTCAGACCGGGCAAAGGAAGTAGGTATCAGAAAGGTGGTTGGCGCGGGGAAATTTCAACTGGCTTCACAGTTTTTAGGCGAGTCTATCATCATCTGTTTTATCGCGTTTCTTCTGAGTATCGGTTTATCGGTCGTGCTGCTGCCCGGGTTCAACAGCCTCGCTGGCAAAACTGTCAGTGAAGGAGTCTTCAGCAATGGCGGTAATATTGGATTGCTGTTAGGCGTGGCCGTTAGTATCGGTGTTCTTGCCGGTATCTATCCTTCCCTGGTGCTCTCAGCCTTTCGGCCCGTCGCCGTGTTAAAGGGAAGATTTGCCACAGGGAATAAAGGCATTATATTACGCAAAGCTTTGGTGATTGCGCAGTTTTCTATTTCTGTAGCCCTTATCATCGGGACGATCATCGTGTACAATCAAATGAGCTTTATGCGTAACCGTGAGCTCGGTTTTCAGAAAGACCAGATGATGATCGTGGATACCAACGGCGATAAAGGCAGGGATGCGCTTTATACTTCCCTGGCATCGCTGCCGGGTGTGGAAGGAGAGGCGTTATCGTCCAGTGTGCCTAGCACCGGCAACCCGGGCGCCTATTCGGAAATTGAAAATACGCATGGCGATTTGCAGATCGCAAACCTTGATTTATATTTTGTCGGCTTTGATTATATCCCTGTCTATAAAATGAAAGTGCTGGCAGGCCGCCCCTTCTCCCGCGACTTTCCAACAGACACCACGCAGTCCATGGTGCTCAACGAGGCGGCGATAAAAATGTTTGGCTACTCGAAACCGGCAGATGCCATCGGGAAAAAGTTTAAGCAGTGGGGGAGAGAAGGCCAAATCATTGGTGTGGTTAAAGACTTTCATTTTCGTGGTTTGCAAGAGCCCATAAAACCACTGAGCATGCGCATAGAGCAGGGCCGCACCAACCTGTTGTCATTACACGTCTCGGCGAAAAATATCCCTGCCACCATTGCTGCCGTAGAAAAAAATTATAAGCAATTCATCCCGAACCGGCCATTCAGCTATTTTTTCCTGGACGAACATTTCAATGAACAGTATAAGAGTGAAGAACAATTCGGCAAGCTCTTCCTGAACTTTGCCATCCTCGCCATCTTCATTTCCTGTCTCGGTTTGTTGGGGCTGGCGTCCTACAGCACCATGCAGCGCACACGAGAAATTGGTATCAGGAAAGTGTTGGGTGCATCGGTGAGTGGCATCGTCAATTTGTTATCTAAAGAATTTCTCACCCTGGTCGGGATCTCTTTTCTGATCGCCATGCCGGCTGCCTGGTATTTCATGCACACCTGGCTGAAAGATTTTGCTTACCGTACTCCTATCAACTGGTGGGTATTTGTGCTGGCGGGTTTTCTTGCCATCATTATTGCTTTTGTCACCATCAGCTTCCAGGCGATAAAGGCGGCTGTGGCAAACCCGGTTAAGAGTCTGAGGACAGAGTGAGATGGTTTTGAATTGTGTTAAGTGTTGAGTGATATGTTTTATGTGGGATGTGGAATGTGCGATGTGCGATGTGCGATGTGGGATGTGGGATGTGACGGATTAAGTCTCAAGCCAAAAAATTCTCACTTTAAATTTAAAACGCTAATCTCTGCACCGTTTATTCTACACACTCTTAAACCATTAAAGCCATGTTTAAAAATTGCATAAAGACCGTGTTTTTATTTTTCATGAATTAGGCTATGACAAGTTCCACAAAAATGCTGATCGTATTGTGCGTGTAACAATGGAGTACGGAATGGACGGCTAACAAAATAAAACTGCGTACACAGGTACCCGTGTTGGCCCGCAAATGAAACGAACTTTCCCGGTGGTGGAGGAGTATGTACGTACGTTTATCACCCAAAAGCCGATCAAGAGCGGGGATAAAATTTTTGACGAACCCGGAGTGCTTTATGCGGACGATGCATTTTTTAAGATTTTTTCTTTCAGCATCATAGCAGGGGAGAAATCGTCCGCGCTGAATG
>JBBQSI010000291.1:0-4736 GCA_038213975.1 Chitinophagales bacterium | reverse complement strand
CGTCCAGTTTAAATTTCCGCAAAGCGAAATAGTAATACGCCCCAATATACACGAGGCTGGCAATTATAAGAATGTAGTCGGCGGGGGCATCATGATAAATGACCGTTTTCCCAAACGGAATCGGCAGGAGAACGTCGGTGATCTGCAACGGGAAAAAATACCCAAGTGGGCTCATCTCAAATTTGGAATTGATGAGGGCAGCAAGCAAGTATTCGAAGATGAGACCGTAAAGGAAGAATACAGCGATGGCGGCACCGCTCCGGCGGAAGAGGATTGCCATAAAAATGGCGAACGTAATGTAAGCCGTTGTTTGGATAAAAATGTAGGCGATATTTTCCATACCTGAAACAGAAAAATGGGAACCCGTTGTAAGGAAACCAAAAAGCAGCGCGACAATTATATTGAAAACCGTTGCCACTGCCGAGAAGATGATTGCGAAGACAAATTTTACACTGATGAATTGAGATCTTGTCCAACCATCTATGATGTTCTGGCGATGGGTTTTGAAATTAAATTCGTTCGTCAGCATCATAATGAAAAGTATGCCGGGGAAATACAGCAGCCAGCTGCTCATCCACCCAACTGTCTGCCACACTTTTGGAAATGCATAGGGCGTACCCAGCAGGAGTTGGCTCTCCGGCAGGTTTTGATTGGCCAGTTCATTTACATAATACCCGGTATAATTAATACCGAGAATGGCAAATGCATACAGGATAATAAATATCCAAAACGCTTTATAGTCTTTTACCTTAAGCCATTCAATTCGCAGAAGATGGAGCATGCAGATTAGTTATTCGTCAATTCAAAAAAGCGGGATTCGAGACTTTTCTTTTTTAGCAGCAGGTGATTTAGGATAATGCCTTTTTGGAAACAGAATTCATTGATTGCTTCGAGCTTAGCAGTGTTGATAGGGAAGTAAACATATACCTTTTCTTTCTCTGTATTTATTCTCGTTTGTCCGGGCATGTTAGCGAGTACAGCAGAAAGATGTTCATTATCTGACGCGGAAACCTCCACCATATCTTCATTCGAAAGAATTTCGTGCACGTCGCCGGTGGCAACAAGACTTCCTTTTTTTAAAATGGCCACGTGGGTGCATACCTTTTCTACTTCATCCAACATGTGACTTGCCATGATGATGGTCTTACCTTCCTGGTAAAGGCGTTTCATCAATCCCCTGATCTCGGCTATTCCAACCGGATCCAGGCCATTTGTTGGTTCGTCGAACACGAGTACCGAAGGATTACCGAGCAGGCAGGACGCTATGGCGAGTCGCTGCTTCATGCCAAGGGAGTAAGTGCTGAACTTAGAATTTTTTCGTTTGTCCAGGTCTACCGTCACCAGGGCACGTTCGATATCGTCTTTTCCATGCTGTTTAATTTCGGCTGCTATCTGAAGGTTTTTTAGCCCTGAGAGGTAATGATAAAAGTTTGGAGTTTCCAGTAACGTGCCTATTCGCCGCCGGTGATGTTCTGTCGGCACTTCGTCAAATAATTTATAGGAACCCGAGGTAGCTTTTATAATGTCCATGATACTTCCCAGCAATGTCGTCTTACCGCTGCCGTTAGGGCCAAGTATTCCAAATACTGAACCTTCGGGTACACTGAAGCTCACATTCCTGAGTGCTGTTATCGATCCGTAATTCTTTGAAAGATTCTCAACCGTTAGAATAGACATGAAACTGGCTGTTTCGCCTAAAATACGAGCTTTTTTACCATCTGATTTTAAGTGAAATAGAATTTTGGATTCACTACCTGTTTTTCTTCGAAACAGAAAGGGCAGAGGGCAGCTAATTGTCCTCCGTCCGATAGGTTCAGCTCTTTGTAATCTTCTCCCATCTTACGGTCGCAGTACAATATTATTTATCTTCATTCTCACTCTTCTCTCAAAACTGGATCTGTCAGGTTTGGATCAGACGAAGATTATCAGGTGATGCCGTAGCTTGTTTCAATAAAAGTTTTTGGATCGTAAGAACAAAATTTTTCCGCTAAGGATTTATTGCAAGTGTGCCGTTCCTTAGATTTGCGTAGTCTCTGAAGAAGAAAATTCCCAATCTTCCAGCCCAGATACAAGTTTAGCAGCCCAGGGATTTCGATGTATATAATGAAAACAGAAAAAATAGTAATCGGTGAGATTTGCGAATCGTGGAGGGAGTTCATCTGTCAAATCTTTCACCTTGGTTTTTTGCCGAAATAATGATCCTGTTTTTCCATGGCGTGCATTAAAAATTCTTGCATAACCACTCAATAATTTCCGGATTCCGTTAGTTAAAGCATCGATTTCCAGCCCTCCCTGCTTCTGCAGATTGCTAATCCGCTCGTCGGCATATACCATGATATGAAAATGGTTCGGCATCACACCAGCAAATAATTTCAACCTGGGGGCAAATTCGTTTGCGGAACATCGTCAAAAAGATCAGGTATTCTGGAGTGCATGTAAAGACTAATTGCCTGTTATTTCCTTGATTGTAGATATGATACAGATTGCCGGGTATAAAATTCATGTGGGTTATATTAAATTTTAAGCACGGTTTTCAATCCGGGTCAGCCAGTCATCAATCAAAAAGTGAAGTCATCCCATATCATCAAAGCATACTAACGCGCTATACGCCAATCAGACCGGGACGGTCAGATGGCTTAATTTCTGACAGGCTTACCGGTTTTTAGCACACTTTGCAATCTCTCAAGTGTTTTCTTTTCACCACACAGGCTGAGGAAGGCTTCCCGTTCAAGATTAAGCAGGTATTGCTCGCTTACCAATGTAGTTTCACTGAGATCGCCACCGCACATAACATAAGCAAGCTTTTTTGCAATTTTCACATCGTGATCGGAGATATAATTGGCCCGCAGCATCCCATTGATGCCTGCGTACAACATACCAAGGCCACCACGCCCGAGTACTTTTATATCAGTCCGCTCTACCGGTTTGGTATAGCCGCTGTTAAATATATCCAACACACTATTTTTAGCTTCCGCTATTCTCCTGGACTGGTTCATGGTTACTTCGTCTAGCCCTTTGCGTAGGATTCCGAGTTCAAAAGCTTCGTAAGCAGAAGTAGAGACTTTCGCGGTGCCGATGGTTAAAAACCGGTTTTGCAGCGTAATCGTTTCAGGCTCATTATGATGCATATCGTCAGATGCCCGAAGCGTAAATTCCTTTGTGCCACCGCCGCCGGGAATAAGACCAACGCCCAATTCTACCAGCCCGATGTATGTCTCAGCCGCTGCCTGCACTTTATCGGCCTGCAGGCTCATTTCACATGCACCGCCCAGCGTGAGGCCATGTGGGGCCACCACCCCCGGCACTGAAGAATACCGGACCCGCATCATTGAGTTTTGAAATAACCGTATTGCCATGTCAAGTTCTTCATACTCCTGCTCTGCGGCTAGCATGAAGATCATCCCAACGTTCGCGCCGGCACTGAACTGCGGCCCCTCATTCGCGACTACCAGGCCTTTGTATTTTTCTTCCGCTAACGAGATGGATTTGTTCAGCGCTTCCAGCACTTCACTGCCGATGCTGCCCATCTTGGTGTTCCAGTAAAGTCCAAGCACATCATCGCCTATATCGACGAGCCTGCAGGCAGCATTGTTCCAAACGCTATTTTCTTTGAGGTCACTTAATATAATAAACGCCTCACCGCCGGGAAGGGGCTGATAATTTCCTGAACTAACGTCATAGCATAGCCGCTTACCGTTTTCAACTTTGTAGAAGGTGTTATTTCCTGCTTCCAGGAATTTATCTACCCAGCCCGCAACCGTGTAGCCTGCTTCTTTCATTTGCTCTGTCGTACGCTTCACACCCAGCACATCCCAGGCTTCAAACGCGCCGATTTCCCAGCCGAAGCCTGCCTTCATGGCATCATCAACGCGGTATATCTCGTCGCTGATTTCCGGGATGCGATGAGAGATATAGGAGAATAAGGAATAATGAAATTGCCGGTAGAATTCACCCGCTTTATCTTTTCCACTCACCAGCGCCTTTAACCTCTCTTTGAGATCATCTAAAGGCTTAGCCGCTTCGATTGTCGCGAATTTTGGTTTTTGCCTTGGGCCGTATTCAAAAGAATTCAGGTCCAGTGTAAGGATGTCGGTTTGGCCCTTGTTCTTTGTTTTTTTGAAAAACCCCTGTCCTGTTTTGTCACCCAGCCACTTATTCTCCACTATTTTTTCCAGCCAGGCAGGGATCGTAAATATTTCTTTCGCTTCATCCTTTGGGCAATTCTCTTTTACCCCCATTGCCACTTTCACCAGTGTATCGATACCGACAACATCCGCCGTGCGAAAAGTTGCCGACTTTGGCCGGCCAATGATTGGGCCGGTCAATGTCTCTACCTCATCTATCGTTAGGCCAAGATTGTCCACGATATGAAAAATCGACATGATGCTAAATACGCCCACGCGGTTTGCAATGAAGGCCGGCGTGTCTTTACAGAGCACGGTTGTTTTACCCAAATACAAATCACCGTAGTGCATGAGGAAATCAACGACCTGCTGATCAGTTTCCGGCGTTGGAATTATTTCCAGCAAGCGGAGATAGCGCGGAGGATTGAAAAAATGCGTACCACAAAAATGCTTTTTAAAGTCTTCGCTTCTTCCTTCAGCCATCAGGTGGATAGGTATGCCGGAGGTATTGGATGTAATGAGCGTGCCGGGCTTACGGTATTTCTCTACCTCGTCAAAGATTTTCTTCTTAATGTCAAGACGCTCTACCACTACTTCTATCGTCCAGTCGCA
>JBBQSI010000290.1:0-4756 GCA_038213975.1 Chitinophagales bacterium | reverse complement strand
GGATTTGGTCTTGCCGGCGAGTTGGGCGCAGGTATCACGTTGGTTTCTGAAATCATGCCGAAGGAAAAAAGAGGATATGCTACCACCATTGTGGCGGCGGTCGGTGTTAGCGGCGCCGTTGCGGGGTATCTTATCGCGGATCTTTTTGATTGGCGAACCTCGTTCTTTATTGGCGGTGGCCTAGGCATCTCTTTATTGCTGTTACGAGTTGGCTTAGCAGAATCAGGAATGTTTGATAAAGCGAGACGGCAGGATATTGCACACGGCGATTTCTTTTCATTATTTACCAGCGGGCAAAAATTTTTAAAATATCTCCGGTGCATTGTCATTGGTGTACCTCTCTGGTTTGTCGTCGGTATCCTCATAACGTTGTCACCTGAATTTGGAAAAGTGCTCGGGGTAAAGGGGGAAGTAAATGCTGGTGCGGCAGTGGCCTGGTGTTATGGTGGACTCGTGCTGGGCGATGTTGCCAGTGGACTACTCTCCCAACTTTTAAAAAGCCGGCTTAAAGTAGTCCTTACATTTCTCATACTCACAACGATTTCCATTGCCGCCTATCTTTTGTTACACAATATCAGTGTATCTGCATTTTATTTGATCTGTTTATGCCTGGGAATTTCCGTGGGATATTGGGTAATATTTATGACGATCGCTGCCGAACAATTCGGCACCAACATACGGGCAACGGTCACTACAACGGCACCCAATTTTGTCCGGGGAGCACTGGTACCAGTATCATTATTATTTCAGTACCTGCGTGGCGTATTTGATGGTTCAATCATTCTGGCCGCCATCACCGTTGGTTTATTGTGTATAGCGCTTGCATTTTGGGCATTGTATTACTTGCAGGAAACCTTTTCAAAAGATTTGAATTATGTTGAGTAGGAAGCACCGAAAATGAAAAGGATACTACGTAGTTAATGGAGTAAAATTTCGAAAGGGTAAAAATTTACATTACGAATGTTTAATTCCGGGGGCAGTGCTGACAAGAAATTCAGTTTGTTATTCATACTAATCATCACAGCATTTCTTTCACCGAGTCTGCACAGGCCCAAGCAAATCAACAGGAAATAACAACTGGCGAGACCTCCAGTCCAGGGCTTCTTTATTTTCTTTTAAAGACTTTATATATTTCCCACTTTCAGTTTATTTCAATGGAGTTTTTTCCTTGATGAATATTTAGAAATTTAAAACACAGGCTGACCATACCACCAGCGTGGCTACTTTTTTTCCATTGACAGCAGCTCCCGCCACCCAATGTGTTTCCCCCGGTTGCAAATATTTCTGCTTTCCTGAACCGGAAATGGTAATAATTTTATAAAAGGCAGTGCCGGAAAAAGTTTTTAAGTTCTCTCTTTGTGAGAAATCAACCGGGCTATTCAGCGGGATTGATCTTGATTCTCCCTTGGTATCCGTTAGCATCACCTTCAATAGATTGTTGAGGATGATGGCATTTTTTTTAAAAAAATTGGCTTTATAATTCGTTATTTCCTTTGTCGACATCGAAGACAATAAGCCTTGATTTCCCCGCGCCCCAGCGGTATAGCCATTCCAGCGACTTTATTTCGAGGTCACTTGCATTTGCGGAAATTTGCCTGGATTGATTTCTCCGCCCCCATTTCACAATTATCGCCACGCGTCAAAACCATCAATTATATATCATTTGAAGCCAACTATTAGGCTCCAAAAGATGTTATATAATAAAAAGCAAATTTTATTACTAAATTTGCATCCTAATTAAAATCATTTAAAATGAAAGATTCGATCACTATTAATGTTTCTGGCATAGATCAAGAGATTGCCAGCTTACACAGCAGGATTGAAAAGTTGCAAACTTTCCGTGAGCAACTACAATCCTATTCACAAGACAGTAGCAATGCACGTGCACAAGACAGCAGTACAAGTGCACAAGACGGCAGTACACCTGCCCGGCGAAAAGGGAGGCCAAAAAAATCCGCTGAGAGCAAAGATGCTGCCCCGGCGAAAAAATCAGCCGGGAAGAGAGGCCGCAGAAATAAAGTAGGAGTAGGCGACTTCGTGATGCAATATATAACCGATAATCCCGGAACGTCAGGCAGGCCGGTAGCAGAGGCTTATGCTGATGCCACGGGAAAAACAGCAAAAGAAACAACCAATATTGTCTATAATACTTTATCCAGGTTGAAAAAACTTAATAAAATAGAAGGGACACCATCTGAGGACAAATCGGGACTTACCTATTCACTGGCGACCGGTTCGTCAGCGCCTAAGCGAAAAAGAAGGAAGTCATCAAAATAAGCTAAAAGGCGAAGTTCAGGCTTCGCCTTTTTCTATTCATTCATCATCGGCTCCCTCTTTATTGTTTTTGCAACAATGGAAAAACTTTTTATTTCTCAGCTAAACTTCTAATCACTTTTTCAAAGCGTACCCGCTTTGTATGTTTATCAATTTATCTTCCCTTACTCGCTGCCCATTTTTCAAAAGTCATCTCAAATTTGATCTCACCCCTGCCGTGGACTCCAATTTCTGACCAACCTGCTTTCCTATAAAAAGTTTCTGCTCTTGTGTTTGGCGAAGTTCCTAACCAGACGTTATCTTTCGTCTGGTTAAAATACCATGCAAGCATGCTATCATGAAGCAGCCTGCCAAAACCGCGATTTTCAAACTCCGGTTTTAAAAATAATGCCCAAATGTTATTCTCCTTTAAGTCCGCAATGGCAAAGCCCACAATGTTGTCGTCAATTTCACAAACCCAACCTTTACCTCTCCTGGTCAAAAATTCTTCGCAATCTCCATCTGTCACAAGATTAGGATCAGATAAAGTATTTTCATGTACAGAATTTCGGACCGCCTGTATTTGTGTAATGTCATCAATGACGGCTTCCCTGATAATCATATTTTAAGAATGGCTGGATGAAAATAGCTGGATTAATACTGTTGAATTCACGCCGGCAGGACATTTTTAAATACCCTTACTATTACCACCGGGCGAGCTTTACGTTTGACGATAATCATGGTGCCGTCTGTCGCGAATATTATCGCTGTTGAAGTCCCGACCGTTTAATAGTCGATGTGGTAATTCCCCTGTCCGTCTCCGGCAATAAATATACTCTCTTTAACATATTTAATCATCCCATTTTTGTTACCCTACCAATTAATTACAGTGTAGGCACCACCTTTGTTTTTGTTATTTC
Source organism: Chitinophagales bacterium (assembly GCA_038213975.1). Taxonomy (GTDB): domain Bacteria; phylum Bacteroidota; class Bacteroidia; order Chitinophagales; family Chitinophagaceae; genus Ginsengibacter. The sequence continues at coordinate 1,583 of JBBQSI010000290.1, read as the reverse complement.
ATAACCTTGAACATCACAACCGATATATGCATGTTCGGGTTCATTAAATGTTCCTCCGGTCAATTGCCTGTCAACCATATCAACAAACTATTTGCAGTACTGTCAAAATTGGAAAAGGCTTGGAAAATGCCTATGATGTCTGTGATAACTCTTTCATCTGCTATAACCGCCTACCAAAATAACATTGCCACGGTAATAGGCGCTTAAGGGGACAGTGGCATTAAGGACGGATTGCCGCTAATATCCGTAACTGTACCATCAAAAGTGTATGGCAAAGATTGATCTTTTCTGCATGCCGGCAGCGATGCCAAAACTAAAAAGTGAAATAATTATTAGGAATCCATTTCAAAAAACATTTAGCCAGCATTTATGCAGTTGAAACGGCCCGCGTAGATTTTCGCAAAACAAATAATGTTTCCTTTTGGAATTGCGCCGTTTTTCCATCACGAAGGCTCGACCTAAGATAGTATTTTTAGATGGCTGCTTCAATGCGGCAGCAAATTTACTTCCTCCTTTGAGGTGTACTACCAGTGGCTTTCTGCTGCATAACCTCACTCTAATTTCCAACCCTATCTATTTAAGTCTTATAAAACAATTCCTATTTTCAAATTTTCAGCCATTCCCTCAAAAATATACAATCACTATTTTCATTTCTTTATTTAGATCTTATTCTTACATTTATTTGAAACTATTGACAATGTCTTTTAAAGATCTCAGCACGGTACATGAACTGGTGTCCGACATTTTTCGCCAGCCCTCTACAAAGGCAACATGGGAAAAGTATAAGCTCTCCGGGGAACAGGTAAATTTTTTTAACGAAAATGGTTACCTGGCCAATGTGAAGTTGCTCGATGACGAGCAGGTTGCAGTGATCAAATCAGAGATTGAGGAACTCGCAGATGTGAAACATCCCGGGCATCACCTCTTTTACGAATTTCACAGCAATGAATCAGCTGATCCTTCTATGATCTTATTTCATGCACTTGGTGCATGGCGCATCACTGAGGGCCTGCACGATGTCCTTTGGAATCCGCGTTTCCTGGTGGCTGCAAGCCAGTTGCTGGGTAATGTACCCGTCCGTTTCTGGCACGACCAATTATTTTGCAAGCCGCCGAAAAAAGGCGGCGTCGTAGCCTGGCACCAGGATTATTCTTACTGGACAAGAACAAAACCTGTTGCCCACCTCACCTGCTGGTGCGGACTTGATGATTCCACCGTGGAAAATGGTTGCCTGCAATATGTACCGGGCAGTCATCGCTGGGGCTTACTCGATAAGCCCGAGTTGGCCGGCGACCTCCTCGGAGTTATGGATTACCTCACTCCCGAACAAAAAAAGGAATTCCATCCTAAACATGTAGAAACTAAAGCGGGCGAAGCGATCTTTCACCACCCTCTGACACTCCATGGCTCCGGCGAGAATAAGAGTGACAGGCCGCGAAGGGCATTCGTGATTAATGTATTCGCAGATGGCGTTGTCAGCGATTCAAATGATACCATGCTAACAGGCGTGCCTCCGGTCACCAAAGGGGAAAAAATGGAGGGTCAGTTTTTTCCATTACTATTCGACGGACAAATCTGAGGGC
>JBBQSI010000289.1:0-4759 GCA_038213975.1 Chitinophagales bacterium | reverse complement strand
ATTAATAGCGAAGCGTTTATACTGCGAAATGAACTAAGAACGAGTGAGGATACTGCGAATAATTATATAACGATTCTTCTGGAAGGAGACAGTCTCAACCGAAGTGGAATTGGTGCAAAGATCACTTCCTTTTCAGGTGGGCTGGAGCAATTTCAGGAACTAAATCCTGCACGGGGGTATCTGTCTACCGTCGATAGGCGACTCCATTTTGGATTTGGAAATACCAGGGAAATTGATTCACTGCTGGTCGAGTGGCCGGATGCCAATAGCCAGGTACTTTATCATGTGAAAATGAATCAACGTCTTAGTTTATCGAAGAAGATGTCAGTTCCTGGAAATACACTAACGCAAAGCAGAATCAAGTCCCTGCCACTCTTCTTCGAAACACCGTTAGACGGTTTGACATTTAAGCACAGGGAAACCTTTTATTACGATTACGGTCCGCAACAAACCCTACCGCAGAAATATTCACAGTTAGGCCCCTTTATAACCATTGGTGACGTGAATGGAGATGGGCTGGAAGATGTGTATATCGGGGGAGCAAAGGCACAGTCGGGGCGTTTTTTCATTCAGCAACCTGGCGGTGATTTCATTGCGAAAGCGCTCACCCCAGGTAATAAGTCCCAGGAAGATCTGGGCTGTTTGCTCTTTGATGCTGATGGTGACAGGGATTTGGATCTGGTAATAAACAGTGGCGGAAATGAATATGAAATAGGATCTCCTAACTATCTGCCACGTTTATACATAAACGATGGAAAAGGTAATTTTTCACTAAGTCCGCAAGCCTTTCCCCCCGGCATTTTCACAAGTGCACTTTGTGTTTCGGGGGCGGACTATGACGGTGACGGCGACGTTGATCTGTTTATCGGGGGCCGTTTATCGCCTGGGCAATATCCTGTAATACCTGCCAGCTATTTATTGCAGAACAACAATGGTCGCTTTACTGATGTGACTTCTGAAGTCTGTCCTGATCTTCAATATCCAGGAATGGTCACGGCGGCTGTTTGGACAGATATCAACGGAGATCAAAAGCCTGATTTAATACTTGCCGGGGAATTCATGTCCGTTCGTATATACATAAACGCAGATGGTAAGTTGAAAGATAAAACGAATGAAACAGGTCTTCAAGCAATGGAAGGTCAATGGCGCAGCCTGGCAGCAAGCGACATTGATCATGATGGAGATATTGATTTAGTTGCCGGAAACTTTGGACTCAATAATCCATATTACGTAAGTAGTGATTATCCCCTCACTCTTTTCGCGGCTGACCTTGATGCGAACGGCCGTATAGATCCGATAATGGCCTACTACATCAAAAATGAAAAAGGAGACAGGCAATTATTTCCGGCACTCTCGCGCAATCAGTTTGCGGCGCAGGTGCCTGCGATCAAAAAAAGATTCTTACTCAACAGAGACTATTCTGTTTCAGCAATGGAAACCCTTTTTGAAGATTTTGAAACTACTGACATGTTGAAATTGGTCTGTACCGAAAACAGATCGATGTGGTTGGAAAACACCGGAAATAACAAGTTCGTCAAACATCCACTGCCGGTTGAGGCTCAGTTCTCACAGGTCAATGCCATCATTTGTTCTGACGTTGATAAGGATGGAAATATTGATATTATTCTCGCGGGAAATGAACTGCAGGCTGAGGTTAGCAATGGAGGATATGATGCATCTTATGGATTATACCTGAAAGGTGATGGCCGCGGAAATTTTAAAAGTTTATTGCCGGCGGAAAGTGGTTTGGTTATAGATGGTAGCGTAAAAGACCTTAAAATTGCCACCGGACCCGGGGGGAAACAATTCTTGATCGCAGCAATTAATGACGACTCGATCAGGGTAAATCGCATACGATAACGCATAGACGCTACAGGCTGCAGCAGTGATATCACTGGTTGTCGCCTGTTCATCAGGTTCAGCATTTCTCCTGGCAAGGCCTGCTTATTCTATTTTACGTTAAAGGCGTCATTCCGCTCAACATTTTCAGATACTTCAGGGCGGGTAATTGCAGGACAATAGTTGCTAACAACAGGACATTTTACACTATTTCTTTACTGTAATTTTATTACTTCAAATCTTTAATAGGTTAATTTTCACCAGAACAAACCCACATTACAAATTGCGTTTTATGAGAAAAAAAATACTTCAGATTTTCATCCCAATCTTTGTCCTTTTTCAGACGTCCGTCTTTGCTCAAACGACTAATGTCAGCGGGCGGGTGACCGGCCCTGAAAATGTCCCCGTCAGTGGTGCGAGCGTTAGTATAAGCGGCACCAATAGTGGCACTGTCACTGATGATGATGGGAGATTTTCAATCAACGCACCTTCGAATGCATCCCTTTACATAAATTCTATAGGATATAGCTCGAAAGTGATTCCCGTATCAGGCCAATCGAGTATCAACGTCCAGCTTGCTGCAGGAGTTGCGTCGAACCTCGAGGAGGTAGTCGTGACCGGATATACCTCTCAGAAGAAAAAAGATATTGTTGGCGCTGTTTCCGTAGTAGATGTGAAAGCGCTGAAATCTATCCCTTCATCATCCGCAATGCAGGCATTACAAGGACAGGCTTCGGGTGTAGATGTCACAAATAATGGATCGCCCGGCGCTCCAAGCCTTATATTTATAAGGGGCATTACAGGATTTAACAACTCACCTCTTGTACTAATAGATGGTATCCAGGGCAATATCAACGATGTGCCTGCAAATGATGTCGAATCTATCCAGGTACTTAAAGATGCTGGCGCTGCTTCTATTTATGGGGCAAGGGGGTCAAATGGAGTAATTGTCGTTACCACTAAAAAAGGCAGATCCGGAGGTCTTTCAGTTACTTACGATTCTTACTATAATATTCAGATTCCTTATAAAGGATCCCAGCTAAACACCATAAACGCTCAGCAATATGCAGACATCATCGCATCAATAAATCCTTCCACCTCTTTGCTGATTAATGGGGCCTTACCCGATTTCTTTTATAGAGGACCAAGCACAAGGGGCGTAGCGCTCGCAGGGGATCCTGCGGTGGACCCATCTCTCTATCGGTTCAATCCTGCAGACCGGGCCAATAATTACATTATTACCGAGGTCAACAAAAACGGGCAGGGTGGTGATGTTTATGACCAAATTTTTCATAGTGCTTTGATGATGAATCACTCTCTATCGGCGAGTGGTGGATCTGAAAGAGCTAATTATTTGTTTTCTCTGGGGTACCTCGATCACCAGGGAACTTTGTTGAATTCATACCTCAAGCGTTATAATCTGCGTACCAACACCTCCTTCAAGGTGACCAAAAATATACGGATCGGGGAAAATTTGAACTTTTATTACAGGGAAAATCCGCAGTTCGCTGCCAACGGCGGATTCGGGCCTATTCAGCAAGCCTTCAGCCAATTACCGTTTTTGCCATCGTACGATATTGGCGGAAATTATGCAGGTGCTTTTGCCGGGCCGCCGGGTGAACTGGGCGACTGGGGAAATTCCCTTGCGGATGTTAACCTGGTAAAAAATGATCGCAACAGAACCTACGGCGGAATAGGCAACATATTCCTGGAAGTAGATTTCTTAAAAAACTTTACTGCGCGAACCAGTTTTGGCGGTGCTCTTAGTAACTATTATAATCAGAACTATACTTATAACGAGTACTGGAAATCTGGCGGGGGCGCAGACCAGGCGCTCGAGGAAAGAGCGGGATTTGCAACAACCGCTCAGTGGACAAACACACTGAATTATAAAAATGAATTTGGAAAACATGACCTGTCAGTTTTGGTTGGTAGCGAGTCGGTGGAAAACAAGACCAGAAATCTTACTGCCAGCGGACAAAGATTCTTGACCGACGCCTATAATTATCTCGTTTTAAATAACGCCCAGGTGTCAGCCAGGCCGTCAAGTGACGCTTATGAAGACGCATTGTTTTCCCTGTTCGGAAGATTAGACTACAGCTTTAACGATAAATATTTGCTGGGCCTTACCGTAAGGAGAGATGGCTTCTCTGCCTTTGGACCGGACAAAAAATATGGCGTATTTCCGGCGGTTGCGCTGGGATGGCGTATCAGCAATGAAAGCTTCATGAAGGGAGTTAGCTGGATAAATGACATGAAAATTCGCGGTAGTTATGGAGAGATGGGAAATAAAGAAGGCATCAATCCGACAAATGCCTATACAACTTATGCACAAGACCCATTCTATTCTTATTACGATATAAATGGTACAGGGAACTCAATTGTACAGGGTTTCTATCCGCGGCAAAACGGAAATAGTTTTACATCCTGGGAAAGAAACAAACTGCTAAATATTGGTTTTGATGCTACTCTTTTCAACAACCAGGTTGATCTGACAGTAGAATATTATAAAAAGGAAATTGACGGATTGCTGAGACCTGTACAGGCGCCGTACACTGCCGGAGAAGCGCGGTCACCTTTTGTAAATGTGGGAAATGTTGAAAATAAAGGCGTAGATGTAAATGTGACCTATAGAGGCCAGGTTAGCAAAGACTTTCGTTTTAGCGTCGGTGTAAATCTTACAACCTATAAAAATGAAATCGTTTCTCTGCCAGCTCCCGGATACTTTGATGAAGGGATTGTGAGATTTGAAGAAGGCTATCCAATGTCATCTTTCTTTGGCTACCAGGTGGTTGGCGTATTCAGCGACTCGAACCAGGTAAAGGGTAGTCCGCTTCAGCAAGACGCTGCCCCTGGCCGGTATATGTATTTAGATGCGGACAGAAATGATACGATCAATAGTTTAGACCGTGTGCATTTT
>JBBQSI010000288.1:0-4770 GCA_038213975.1 Chitinophagales bacterium | reverse complement strand
TGAACAAAAGAGAAATGAATAATAGATTTTGCATAGCGAAATTTTTTTTACGAATATAAGTAATGCCAGACTTGACTTTCCAGAGAGATCTTTTTTTCTGCACAATCTATCTTTGGCATCTTTAGTGCTTTGATGGTACAGGCCCAAATTCCATGAACACACAACTTATCATCTTTATCATTAGTGCGCTGATTATCGGCTGGTTTTTGTATATCGGTTTTAAAAAGAGAGGTGTAAAGCAGGTAAGTGCTGCAGCGGATTACAAAAATATTTTACAGCAACATGTGTTGTTTTATCAACGGCTGAATTCCGAAGAAAAAGAACACTTCAACGAAAGGGTGAAAATTTTTCTTGAAAAAGTTCGTGTGACCGGCGTGAAGACGGAGATAGATGAAACAGACAAAGCCTTCGTAGCTGCAGCTGCCATCATTCCTATTTTTAATTTTGGGAAATGGAGCTACCGGAATATTCACGAAGTGTTGCTTTATCCCGGTTCATTCAATCATGAATACGAACTCGAAGGTGCTGGCAGACATATTTCCGGTATGGTGGGTAACGGGCCAATGCAAAACGTGATGTTGCTCTCACAACAAGATCTGCGAAACGGATTTCTAAATCATAGTGACACAGCTAATACCGGCATTCACGAGTTTGTGCACCTGGTGGATAAATCAGATGGTAGTGTAGACGGTGTACCAGAGACGTTGCTTCCGTATAAATATGCTGTTCCCTTTCTGAAACGCATACACGAAGAAATAAAACTTATCGGGGAAGGCGAATCAGATATCAATCAGTACGCCGCCACCAACGAAGCAGAATTCCTGGCTGTGGCCGCGGAATACTTCTTTGAGCAACCCGCAAAGATGGAGGAAAAGCATCCCGAGCTTTTCCGGTTGATGGAAAAAGCCTTTAGCGAAGAAGAAATTTTTTAAACCTGCAGTGGATCAGTCGGTTTGAAATCCGTATTTCCTGTAGATAGTTTTTGCAACGTCACTCCTGAGAAACTTCATAAAATCTTTTCCTGCTTCCGGATGCGGTGCACTCTTCATCAGGCCGGCGATATAGGTGGCTTTAATATTGTCTTTTTCGGGAATCTCAATCATCTCGATAGGATGGTTGATCATCTTTTGATAAAATGCCTCACTGTACCAAACAGGTCCCGCGTCGCTTTGTCCATATAAGATACGCATGGGAGTTTGCCGGTGATGGATTTGGGTGAGGAAAGTAGTGCTGTCTTTTACCTTGGCTTTCATAATTTTTTCTTTCAACGCTTCGCCCCCGGTCTTCACGTAAGCTTTTTCAATTTGTTTTCCAATGCCTTCCCAGGCCGGATTTGGCATGCTCACCAATACATCTTTCCTGCCGAGGTCGGACAGCGACTTTATGTTTTTAGAGTTTCCCCGGCGAACCATTATAGCCAGAGAATTATAAGCGTAGACGGCCGTGTCACTAAAAGATCCGTTCATTTCATCAATGCGGCTCTTGCCTGCTGTGTACACGTCTGGTTGTAAAGTGATGCGCATATTGCCAATGGTAATTGAGCCGCCTTCAATTTGTTGTGCAAGAATGCCCGGAGGTAAAGTTTCTGAAAATACACGGGCGTAGGATGGATATTGTTTTTTAAAGGCAGACAACAATTCATCGATACACATAAACTGGTTGCCGGCGAAAAAAATTACGAGCTGGGGATCGTTGATATCACCATAAAGGTCAGGCACATTATCAATCCCGGGAATCGTGAAGTTGACAGCACTTTCCGGTGGCGTATTCCAGGGAGGATCATAGCGATGGTCCTGTGCCTTTGAAGAGGTAAAAATGAGCGAGGCAAGAAGGAGAAAACCGGAAACTAATTTCATCTCTCTGCTATGTTTGTTAAGGCTTCACAATCGCCCAGCCCTGCGCCTGGCGGAGGATCAACTCGCCGGTGCCACTGGGTACCACGCCTACGAAATCGTATATCTGGTCGCGGCTGATATTCCGTTCTACCAGGGAATTATGGCATTGCCCAACTATTACACCTTTTTCTATCAGGGCTTTCAGGTCATCTTCGTATTTGCTATCCTTCAGCATCACCTCCGTACCGCCGCTAAAGGTGATCAGTTCAGCTTCTAACTTTCCCGCCAGGCGCGGATCCTTCAGCGAATTATTAATGTTGCGAAAAGTTTTCTGGATCACCTTAGGATCATTGCTATCCAGCTGATAGATCACTTTGAAGGAGTGATTTTTAGAGGTAGCGCCGGTGAAAGTTTTATTTTTTTCGAGGCGGCTATTCGAATCCTGCGAGAAAACAATTGTATTCATTAAAAGGCAGGTCGTAAATAAGAAGCACAGATGTTTCATTGGTATTTGGTTAAAAATTAGCATAAAAATATTTAGAAATTTCCGCTTGCGCAGATCGTTTTTTTTTGCGAAGCAACTCTGGTATTTCATTAATTAGTGTACTTAATGCCCGAACATTTCAAACGGCTACTATTTACCGTTAGTTTACTTTTCAGCATATACTTCCCGAAGTTGCCGGGTCAGATACTGATAGGCCAGCGGCATGTCATGTGCAGGATCATCGGTGTTTCCTTCAATAAAAATATGTCCACGGTAATTTGCTTTTTTCAATGCCCTGAGATAAGGTTTAAAATCATCTCCTTTTACTCCGGGGAGCGTCCTGTTTTCTTTTTCCGCGATTTCACAATATACCAGCAGATCGGCGGCGTCCACAATACTCTGCGGCGACTCGCCTTCCCTCAGCATATGAAAAATATCAGCATTCAATTTGAAACTGGGATGATCAACGCCACGAACAACTGCTGCCGCAGATTTCAGGGAAATGATAAAATTGGTTTCGGTAGCCTCGAGGCTTTCGAGAGCCACCATCACACCATATTTTGAGGCCACTTCAGCTATTTTCCTGCATAGTGCAATGAAGCCGGGTATCGCCTTTTCTTCGCCATAACCATCAGGAATTCTTCGGGCACCGCCGCTACCCAGGATAATAAATGGAATGTTCGCGGCTTTGGCCCTGGCAAAAACAGTATCAGCATAGCCCAGTACCCGTTGCTCATCTACGTCAGGTCCAGCTATTTTTATACTTCCGGGAAAGAAAACATTGCACTGAAAAACTTTGCAACGTGCCTGCCTGATATTCTCCAAATTGCGTTCAAAATCTTCTTTGGAAAGCGACGGAGACAGCATGCGACCGACCCTCTCGCCAATCATTCGAAATCCTGAGGCATAGGCGATACTATCCTGGGAGAGAGGTGCAACAATCCCCAGACGGGGAATGTGTTTTTTTACCGGCACAAACGAAAATATGGCTATCGATAAAACGAGGATGAAAAACCAGGAAATTCTTGACAACATAATGAAGACCTTTAACCGAATGGGTACAATTTACCCAAAGAATTCCAACTGCATTCCCGGTGTGATAATGATTACCGGCTCCTTCGTAAAATCAGGCCTTTCGAATACGCCGTTATTCCCGGCATGAAAAAATATATGCTTGAAACGTTGCGTCTTTCATCGTTTCCGACACACATGTTGATCGGTCCTGATGGAAAAATTATGCGGGTAACAAATTCAATTGAAGACTTGGAGCTGTTTATCAGGGAGAAAACAGGAGAAGCAAAAAAACGTAACCGGGCGCGGCGCGGATAAAATGTATATTTATTCGCAAAAAAATACTTCATGAAATATTCGTTGCTTTTTGCTTTTGTAGCAGTTTTCCCTCCACTGAATTCTGCAGCAACTTCAGCCGATTCTCTCCCACGTATTGCCATAGCAGGCATTGCCATCGAGTCAAGCACCTTCTCCCCCGCCCTTACAGATGAAGAGGCCTTTCATGCTGAATATGGAAAAGATGTTTTGAAACGCTATCCCTTTTTCAAAGCGGACTCGCCATTCTTGAAGAGAGCTGAATGGTTTCCCACACTCACGGGGCACGCTATCCCGGGCGGTGCAGTTACCAGGGAAGCCTATGAATCACTCGTCGGCAAAACCTTAGATTCTTTACAAAAACATTTGCCCTATGATGGCCTGCTGTTAGACATTCATGGCGCTATGAGTGTTGTAGGATTAGATGATCCTGAAGGTGATTTCGTCCAACGCATCCGTACAGTGATTGGGATGAAAACGGTCATCTCCACGACGATGGATCTGCATGGAAATGTTTCGCTACCGCTGGCGGAAAACAGTGACATTATCACTTGCTACCGCATGGCCCCACACGAAGATGCGATGGAGACCAGGCGACGGGCTGTGACAAATTTGCTTGAGAGGTTGGAGCGTGGCAAAGGCAAGCCGGCGTTCAAGGCTTATATCCCCATTCCTATTTTACTGCCCGGTGAAAAAACGAGCACAAGGATTGAACCCGGAAAAAGTTTGTACGCCGCTGTGCCTGATGTTGCCGACGAAGAAGGAGTAACGGATGCTGCAATTTGGACTGGCTATGCCTGGGCAGATGAACCGAGGAACCACGCCGTGGTGATGGTGACGGGAGACGATAGCGTCAAAGTGAAGGAAGGCGCCGAAATGCTCGCAAGGAAATTTTGGGAATTGCGGAATGAATTTGTTTTTGTTGCACCGGCCGCCACACTTGATGAAGCGTTAAAAAAAGCGATAGCCAGCACAAAACATCCCTTTTTTATCAGCGACTCCGGCGACAATCCTACGGCAGGTGGCGCCGGCGATGTGACCTGGACACTGTCAGAAATTTTGAAAAATCCTGCCTTCAAAAAAGAGGATGGACCATCTTTGATCTATGCATCCATACCCGGACCC
>JBBQSI010000287.1:0-4776 GCA_038213975.1 Chitinophagales bacterium | reverse complement strand
AACCTTTGCCTGCGCAATCACTGCTTCACCAGCTTCCGTTGGCACTACAGGCTGTTTACTGCGGTCAAATATCTTAACGCCCAGCTCTTCTTCGAGCTTTAGTATCATCATGCTTAGTGTGGGCTGGGTAACAAAACATTTTTCCGCCGCTTTCGCAAAATGCCGGTGATCATCCACAGCCAGCACGTATTTGAGATTTTGAAAATTCAATCCAATAGAGTTTGCCTATATAAGTATCAAAAATATCAATTTGTTTTATAGTTGGGCAAACGGCACCTTTGTTCACTCTCTCCATTACGTTTGCACCAATAACACATGAACCTTTACGAATCAAAACTTAAAATCGATAATCACCATGGCTAAAACATCTAAGCAAAAAGACTCTCCCGACAAGAAACTGGAAAACCTGGCTCCTCACATGGAGAATGGCACAGACCAATTCCTCACTACTGATCAGGGAGTGAAGATCAATGATAATCAGAATTCCCTCAAAGCTGGCGATAGGGGTGCCTCTTTGCTTGAAGATTTTATTTTGCGGGAAAAGATCACCCATTTCGATCATGAAAGGATTCCCGAGAGGATTGTTCATGCCCGGGGAAGCGCGGCCCACGGCTATTTCCAGGTATATGAATCCATGGCGCAATACACAAAAGCTGGCTTCCTGCAGGATCCTTCTGGAAAAACACCGGTGTTTGCACGCTTTTCAACTGTTGCAGGATTCAGAGGCTCTGCTGATCTTGCCAGGGATGTACGCGGATTTTCGGTCAAATTTTATACAGAAGAAGGCAATTATGATTTAGTTGGTAACAACATGCCGGTTTTCTTTATCCAGGATGCGATCAAATTTCCTGACCTCATACACGCCGTAAAACCAGAACCTCACAACGAAATTCCCCAGGCGGCTTCTGCGCATGATACGTTTTGGGATTTCATTTCCCTGATGCCTGAATCTATGCATATGATCATGTGGGTGATGAGCGATCGGGCTATCCCCCGAAGTCTCCGCATGATGGAAGGATTTGGTATTCACACCTTTCGTTTTGTGAATGAACAAGGCAAAGCACATTTCGTAAAGTTTCACTGGAAGCCTTTACTTGGCATGCATTCAGTAACCTGGGACGAGGCGTTAAAAATAAATGGTAAAGACCCGGATTTTCATCGCCGCGATTTACACGAATCCATTGAAAACGGTGCTTTTCCTGAGTGGGAATTTGGCGTCCAAATCATTCCCGAGAAAGACGAACACAAATTTCCATTTGACTTATTGGATCCAACCAAACTGGTTCCTGAAGAATCTGTACCGGTAATGCGAATCGGAAAAATGGTGCTGAACAGAAATCCTGATAACTTTTTTGCAGAAACTGAGCAGGCCGCCTTCCATCCCGGACACGTGGTGCCGGGTATCGATTTTACCAACGATCCACTTTTGCAGGGCCGTTTATTTTCTTATACAGACACGCAACTTTCCAGGCTGGGCAGTCCCAACTTTCACGAAATTCCCATTAATAGGTCGATTAATACGGTGCACAACAACCAGCGGGATGGGCACATGCGTCAACAAATAAACAAAGGCAAAGTGGCATATCAACCAAACTCGCTCGATAACAATGCGCCATTCCAGGCCCGCTGGGCGGAGGGCGGCTTTGCCTCTTATTCCGAGCGGATCGATGCAAAGAAAGTGCGTGCACGTAGCAAGAGTTTTCATGATCATTTCAGCCAGGCCAGGCTCTTTTATATGAGCCAAAGCGCGTACGAGCAAAATCATATTGTAGATGCCCTTAGTTTCGAACTTGGTCACCTGGAGACGGAAGCGATTCGTGTGCGTGTAGTTGGATTGTTAACGCAAATCGATGGTGATCTGGCAGCTCGCGTTGCTGATAACTTAGGATTAAAAGTACCAGCAAAACCACAGCAGCCGATCAATCATGCATATGGCGCGGATACAAAGCCGAAAGATGTGCAACCCGTCTTCGTACCGCAAGACATGGAAACGTCTCCTGCGCTAAGTATGGCAAATACGGTAAAGAATACGATTAAGACCCGGCAGGTTGCCATACTCGCAGCAAATGGTGTAGATGATTCTTTAATGAAAATGAAATCCGAATTGGAAGGAAAAGGCGCACAGGTGAAAATAGTTTCCAGGAAACTCGGAACGTTTAAGACAGCGAATGGCGAAGAGGTGAAAGTACAACAGGCATTTCTCGGCGCTTCGTCTGTGATGTTTGATGCAGTGTTTATCCCGGGAGGTGCTGACAGCGTGAATGTATTAATGGACTGTCCCGAGGCCACGCTTTTTGTAAATGAAGCTTACCGCCATTGTAAAGCAATTGCTGCCGTAGGTGAGGGAGCAGATTTTCTTGATACAACAGCTGCCGGGGCTAAGATCAATACCGAAGAGAAAGGATTGATGTCGCAGGGTATTGTAAGAGCGAAAAAATATGAAGCTAAGACCGCAACGGACTTTATCAATGCCATTGCACAACACAGGTTTTGGGATCGCGAGAAAATGAGTAAGACTCCGGCATAGTGCAAAAAAGTTCTAATAAAAAAAGCGACCGTAGCTGGTCGCTTTTTTTATTACATTTTCTTGAATAAGACTCGGGACAAAAAGCCAACAATATTGCCGGTTTTACTTCCACTTTTTCATCATTAACCCGGCATCCGGGTAATGTATTTTTCCATTTGCTTCACCTGGTCTACGATCTGCGGCGTGGTTGGTTTGCAGGCCTTCACCTTTCTAAAATATTCTTTAGCAGCCCGGAATTCTCTTTTATTGATCATGATCGAAGAGAGTTGCAAATAGGCAGCAGCTTCGTTTTCTTTATCGGGCAAGCCTGAACGTATAGCCTGCCTTATGTAACCTTCAGCTTCCCGCACATTCCCTTTTTGCATCGCCAGCATCCCCAACTGTAGCCTGTTTGCTCCCTCTGCTTCTTTCATCGGCATGCCGAGGCTCAGGCTCTTTTTCATGTGTGCCTCTGCGTTAGTGAAGTCTTCATTCACCATGGCAATGTTTCCTTTAAGCGTGTAGTAGACTGACCGTACCGGCTTGATAAGCAGGCCTGGAAACCAAATTGAATCAAGCACCTTTTGCGCCCCTTCCATATCCCCATCCTCCATGTAACCCTGGATGAGCCGCATTGGCCCAAAAATAAAATGCCCCACGATCAGCACAAGCGCTATGAAATATAAAATAAACGCCGGCCAGAAACTCGTTTCAATATTGATCACAATTCCAAGCAGGAGAAAAAATACGCCCAGCAGCAACCTGTATTTTATAATGACGTTTAAAAATTTCATTGATTGATTTTATCACAGTAAAAAATAGCCGCCAAAATTACATGAATAAGGCCAAACAACTTTGCATTTCGTCAGCCTGTTGCGGAGATTTCACGAACTTGTATGCCTCTTATTTATTTCGAATGGCCTGTTATGAATTCAAAGGCGTGAAGCCTGTCGTTGCTAAAAGTTCATTTGTGCACCCGTTGGCTGCTGTTACCGGAAACGTAGTAATTGGTGAAAATGTTTACATCGGCCCGGGTGCGGCAATCCGTGGGGATTTTGGCAAAATCATAATCAGCGATGGCTGTAATGTGCAGGAAAACTGCACCATTCATATGTTTCCCGGCGCCACTGTTTACTTGCAGGAGAATGCTCACATAGGTCACGGAGCCGTGGTACATGGAGCTAATATCGGCGCTAATTGCCTGATAGGCATGAATGCCGTGATCCTGGATGATGTAGAACTCGGGGAAGAAAGTATCGTAAGCGCACTAACGCTTGTGAAAGCCGGCGAAAAAATTCCAAAACGAAGCCTGGTTGTAGGCAATCCCGGGAAGGTAATCCGAAAAGTCTCCGAAGAAATGCTGTCATGGAAAACTGAAGGAACAGCTATCTACCAGCAACTGGTAAGAGAGGTGCAGCATTCTTTTAAAGAATGCAAGCCATTGCGAAAATTGTCAAAAAAAATGTTGGCAACAGATTACAATTATGAGACCTGGGGAAAGAGAAAAGCTAAATCCGGATAGAGAGTATAGGGAACGAATTTTTATCATTTTTTCCAAATCAACTTTTCATTGCTTTTACCATTTTCAAAATCCGGAACACGCCCATCACCTCTTCCTGTGATGCTACCATCAGGGTATCCAATCACTCTGCAATTTTCATCATATAACACATTGTACTGATCGCAACATGGAGAGACAACATAAAAGACTTTTTTCCCCTCAAAAATATAACGGGTAACAGATTGCGGCCCGTTGCCGTCGTTGCCTTTGGCGGCTGTAATCATACTATCTATGCAGGAAGGCAATCCCGGGGATGAGAGTTTGCTCTTTCCCCCGCAGGCGCAAACGGCGGCAATTATAAATATTCCAGCGAGGTATCGCATTATCTTTCTTGCATATTACAAAAACATTTCCTTAAGAAACTTCCCGACCTTTACCCCGATGGAAAGATCAAACTTTATTGACCTCATTCGCGTTTTTTGCCGGAGTGGAAAAGGTGGTGCAGGGAGCAGGCATTTCTTACGAAATAAGTTAACGGCGTTTGGTGGCCCGGATGGAGGCGACGGCGGTCGCGGCGGGCACCTTATTTTAAAAGGCAATAAAAATCTGTGGACATTACTTCACCTGAGATATTCTAAAAATATTTTTGCTGACAACGGTACGCCCGGAAGTAAAAATAAAAGCACAGGCAAAGATGGTAAAGACGTGATCATTGAAGTACCGCTTGGAACAATCGCGATTAATGAAGAAAATAACGAACAAATTGCGG
>JBBQSI010000286.1:0-4800 GCA_038213975.1 Chitinophagales bacterium | reverse complement strand
AGCCGGAAGATCCCAGAACAGAAGAGTAGAAATGAGGCTGAGGAATTATTAAAACTCACCTTTGATAATATTAAAAACCCTTTCTGTCACTGGAAAGGGTTTTTTAATTTGTTCCAAAAACGCGCTTTTCAGGATTCCAGTTTCAGGATTTTTTCAAAAAGCACTTCGTATTCCCCGGAAGCAACTTCCAGTTGTTTTTCATTCGAATTATATGCCTCTTCAGCCTGCAGAAACTTTTCTTTTTTCGAGTAGATTTCCGGGTTAGCAAGGTCTCCTTCCAGTGAAGTCTTTGCTTTTTTCAATTCTTCGATTCGAAATTCTAAGCGTTCGAAATTTTTCTGCAGCTTTTGCAATTCCTTTTGCTGCTCTTTATTCTGAGAAATTGAGGTGGACTTTTCCACCTGCTTCACTTCAGTCTTTTTCCTTTCTTCCGGTGGTGGCTTTTGTTGTGCCCGTTCTTTTTTCCATTGCTCCCATTCATCGTAGGTACCAACAAACTCTTTGATGGTATGGTCTTGTATTTCCCAAATCTTGTTCGCTGTTTTATTTACAAAATACCGATCGTGGCTTACCAGCAGATAGGTACCTTCATATTTTTGCAGCGCCTCTATCAGTAAGTCAACAGAGTGCATGTCAAGGTGGTTTGTGGGCTCATCCAGCAATAAGAAATTTGCCTTACTGGCAATTGTTTTCGCCAATGCAACCCTTGCTTTTTCACCTCCGCTTAAAACTTTTACCTTTTTTGTAACGTCATCTCCGCTGAATAAAAAACAGCCAAGCAAGCTCCTGACTTCCAGCTCAGTTTTTCCACTTCGGCTGCTGTGCATTTCTTCCAATACATTATTTTCTACATCAAGTGCCTCCAATTGATGCTGGGCATAAAAAGCTTCTTTTACATTATGTCCTTCAATTCTTTCTCCCTGGAACTTTTCAGTCCCGGCAACAATTCGCAACAGCGTTGATTTACCTTTTCCATTTGCCCCGATGAGACCTATCTTATCACCCCTGTTTATTTCTACGCTTGCTCCTTCAACAATCTTAATTTCCCCGAAACTTTTTGATACATCCTTTAGGGTACTGATAATCTTACCCGGCACCTTATCGATCGTAAAGTTTATCCGCATATCCGGCCTTTCCAATTCGGTGTTCTCTATCCTGTCAAGCCGGTCCAGGCGTTTCATGATACTCTGTGCCTGGGCAGCTTTAGACGCTTTTGCCTTGAAGCGTTCGACAAATTTTTCCTGCTGGCGAATGTAGTCCTGCTGGTTTTCATACGCCCGCTTTTGCAATTCAATTCGCTGTTCCTTCTCCTGCAGATAGTAGGTATAGTTTCCGGTATAAAAATGTAACTGCTCCTGGTAAAGCTCTACAATTTTCGTCACCATCCTGTCCAGGAAATAACGGTCGTGAGACACGATAACTACTGCACCCTTGTAATGCTGTAAATATTTTTCCAGCCATTCTATCGACGGGAGGTCAAGGTGATTAGTAGGCTCATCGAGCAACAAAACGTCAGGCTGCATAAGGATCATTTTGGCCAGCAAAACCCGCATGCGCCAGCCTCCGCTAAATTCCTTGTATGGCCTGGACAAGTCAGCGTTGGAGAAACCCAGTCCCTGAAGCACTTCCTCGGTTTTATGATGGACCTCGTAGCCGCCCAGTATTTCCAGATCGTGAAGTTTATCAGCGTAAATGTGAGCAAGTTTTTCGTCTGAATTAATTTCCAAATCTTTGCCGAGTTGCTCGAGTTCTGCCTCTAACTGCTTTACTTTTTCAAAAGCGCCCATGGCCACCTGCAGGATGGAGTCATCTGTATCGAAGGACAATAAGTCCTGGTGCAAAAAACCGATCGTTGTCTCCCGGCCTTTTTCAACTGTGCCTGCGGAAGGACTGTACTGCCCCGTCAGCACTTTTAACAGCGTTGACTTACCAGTACCATTGTAACCAATAAGGCCAATACGCTCGTTGGGCTGAATGTGCCAGGTGGCATCTTCTACAATTACCCTGGCCCCAAATTCAAAAGTCACATTTTGCAATCCTAACAACATCAATCAAAATTTAAGGTCGCAAAATTAAAACTATCCCACAGAACCTGGAGAATATGATAAACCGGATGCTGGTATATTTGCTGCAAACAGAGTAAAAATGGATAAAAAACCTTCCGACAGTCTTGTAGTGATGACAGAATTGGTATTGCCAAATGACACAAATACCTTCGGCAATCTGATGGGCGGCAGGCTGATGTATTGGATGGATATAGCTTCGGCCCTGGCAGCTACAAAACATTGCAACGCCCCTGTAGTAACTGCTTCCGTAGATAATATTTCCTTTACAAACCCAATTCGTCTTGGTAACGTCGTCAATATTGAAGCGAAGGTGACGAGGGCATTTACTACAAGCATGGAGGTGCACATGGATGTTTGGGGTGAAGATGTGATCCAGCGCAGCCGTTATAAAAGTAACGAAGCGTATTACACATTTGTGGCGCTGGATCCCGAAGGAAAACCCAAAAAAGTGCCCACGCTGACACCCGAAACTGAGATAGAAAATGCGCTTTTTGAAAGTGCTCTCAGGCGGAGGCAACTCCGTCTCATCTTAGGCGGAAAAATGAAACCGGATGATGCCGCTGAACTAAAAGCGCTATTTGTGAGAACTCCCTTAGAGAAATGATTATTTATCGATGGCAGTGATCAGGTGGTGTTTGCTTTTCATCATAAATTTTTTACTCTGCTCAATGGCATCCATTACTTTCTCTAAAATGACTTCTGTGCTGGCCTCATAATCTATTACCAAAGGTTCCTTGAACCGGACCGACAAGAGAATGCCCCGTTTTTTAAACTTCAGCCCTTTTTTGTTGAATGCTCGCCAGAACCCGCTTATCACAACCGGGATTACAATCGGTCTTTGATGCTTTATGATAAATGCCGTCCCCTTTCTGCCCGGGGCAAAAGGCTTCGTGGTGCCCTGCGGAAAAGTAATCACCCAATTGTCACTCAAGGCTTGCCCGATCTTCCTTGTATCACCAGGGTCGAGTCCACGGCGCACTTCCTTCCCTTCTGATCTCCACGTACGCTTTACGGTAATGGCGCCTGCCCGGCGAAAAAGTCGGCTGACCCAAGTGCTTTTCATCGTTTCCGCAGCGGCAACATAACAGACATGGGTAAAAGGATTGAGCAAGTAAAATGGCAGTCCCAGCCTGTTTTGCCTCCGCCATTTCACTGCGCAAAAAATATGGAGAAACGTAATCACATCGGCGAAATAGGTCTGATGGTTACTGACGAACAACACATTCCGCCGCGGAAGATTTTGAATATTTTCAGTGCCGGATATAGAAAGGCGATTAAGCATTGCCAGTCCCGGGTAGCTAATTACCCCAACAAAAAAGTAGATAACAGCCTTAATAAAGCGGGAATGCGACAGATCCTCAAGCCATTTCTTCATATACCTGGCAAAACAATTTGTGTTGCAATATATTTAAATCCGCGATACTGCCTGAAAAAACAAGTAGATCATGTATTTCCGGACTATTAAATTCTCTAAAATGGGGATAAAGGGTTAACTTTGCCCTCCCAAAAAATGCCTGAAATTATTTTTTAAATCAAATGCTGATTCGCAGGGTTTCCCCGGAAACACAGCAATATCAAATGTACCTGTAAATACAATATGAGTGATAATACACAAACCTCAACGGCAGACGAAACGGCCGAATTAACTCCCGAAAAAATCAGGGCAAACATTGAAGAAATGCCGCAGGGCGGTATTGAAGGCGTTCCTTTTCCGGAATTTCCAGATAGCGACTCGACTGCCGCTGCTGTTGAACCACAACCATCCGAAGAACAAATTCACAAAGAGGCTCTTGCATCCGCACATGACGACTTCGACTGGAGCGTGGATAAGCGCAACGTAGTATACTATGACAAAGATGAGCGGACAAAATATGACGAGGTATACGACAAGACTTTCAAGCAGATAAACGATAATGAAATGGTAACTGGTACCGTTGTTGGTGTGACCAAAACGGATGTTGTTATCAATATTGGTTTTAAAAGTGACGGTCTCGTAGGACTAAACGAATTCCGCGACATTCCCGGCCTTAAGGTGGGAGATGAAGTGGAAGTGATGGTTGCCGAAAAAGAGGACAAGGATGGCAATCTTCACCTGAGCCGCAAACAAGCCCGTACTACCAGGGCGTGGGAAAAGATCGTGGAAATGCATAAGACGGGTGACATCGTTACCGGAACAGTTACCAGCAAAACTAAGGGCGGTCTTATCGTTGATGTTTTCGGTATGGAAACTTTCCTCCCAGGATCACAGATCGACGTGAAGCCTGTAACGGATTACGATCAGTTTGTAGGGAAGACCATGGAATTCAAAGTGGTTAAAATTAACGAAGCCATTAAAAATGCTGTTGTTTCTCACAAAGCACTTATTGAAAGTGATATCGAGCAACAAAGGGCAGAGATCATCGGTAAATTAGAAAAAGGCCAGGTACTCGAGGGAACAATCAAGAATATCACAGATTTCGGTGCCTTCCTTGACCTCGGCGGCTTAGACGGCTTGCTGTACATAACCGACATTAGTTGGGGACGTATCAATCATCCGAGCGAAGTATTGAAGCTGGATCAAAAGCTTAACGTCGTAGTGTTAGATTTCGATGATGATAAAAAGAGAATCAGCCTCGGCCTGAAGCAACTTACGCCTCATCCTTGGGATACTGTGCCAGAAACTGTGAAAGAAGGGGAGATTGTAACAGGTAAAGTGGTGAATATAGAAGACTACGGTGCTTTCCTGGAGATTGCT
>JBBQSI010000285.1:0-4843 GCA_038213975.1 Chitinophagales bacterium | reverse complement strand
AGACCAAGGGCAAAACTGCCATTGTACAAAGCCTTAAAAGTTTGCAGGTCCTCCTCGCTAACTGTCTCTGTTCTGATCCGCCTGATCTCTTTTAATATTTCCAGCACAGCGCTGTCTGCCTTTTCATTTCGTACTTGCGCAGATGCACTGAAAGTACTTTGGTAACGTCCGCTGCCGATGGACGAATTTGCACCATACGTGTACGCATGTGTTTCACGCAAATTTTTATCAAGGTATCCCTGCGTACCACCCCCTAATATCTGGTTAGCAATGCGTGTGGCAAAATAATCGGGATCACTCATTGGCAGATCGATTAGGTTTATTACTTCAATCTCACTCTGTACAGCACTGGGCACGTCCACGATGTCAATTTCAGTTTTTGCCGGGTTCGGCACATTAGCAAGTTTGGGCAGCGTAAGCTTTGGGCCTTTCCAGTCTCCCAGGTATTGATCGGCCAGTTTTTTTGCCGCAGCCGGGGTAATGTCACCAACGAACGTGAGATAGCTGCGGGAGGGAGTGACATATTTATTATAAGCCTCTTTTATATCGGCCATGTCGATGCTGTTTACCGATTCGATCGTCTCAAACTCCCCAAAAGGATGATCGATGCCAAACGAAAGCGCATTCACCACGCGTCCGGCAATGGCAGCTGCACTTTTTTCCTGCGCCTTAAGGCCTGTAACTGTCTGCGATTTTAGCTTATCCAGCGACTCCTGGCTGAAAGCAGGATGACGCAGGGCGTCGGCCATGAGGGCAAAAGCTTTCGGAAAAAATCTTGTGAGGCCGGAAGCGGAGGCGCCACTGCCACTCAGTGAAACGTTAGCCCCCATTTGCTCAACCGCTTCATCAAACTCAGCTTTGGATTTAGAAGTTGTCCCTTCGCCCAGCATCGATCCCATCAATCCAAAAGTGCCGGCTTTGTCTCCTTCAGTGATCGGGCCCTGGTCAATCGAAAAAGTAGCGCTCACCTTTGGCAGGTGGTGGTCTTCTACTACTAGGACAGTAATCCCATTAGACAGCGTGTACTTTTGCGGGTCGCCAAAAGATATCACTGGCGGGGGCCCGGGTACCGGCGGTTTGCTGCGATCTATTTTCTGCGCATGTAAGAAAGTGCCTGCGGAAACCAGCAGCAGGATAGCAAATATTTTCTTCATTATTTAATTCTTTGAGTCGTTATTTTTTTCGGGAACAGGAAGATAGTAGAGGACTACGCGCTGATTTTTTTGGAGATATTTTTTAGCTACATCCCTGATATCTTCCCGGGTGACGCTGCGGTATTCTTTTAGTATATCATTAATGCGGGCGGTATTTCCAAATTCTACATAATTTTCTGCAAGGTTTCCTGCCACCGTGAGCATTCTCGAATTCGCACTCACATAATCATTTTCCACATTGTTCAATAATTTCTGATAATCACTTTCAGAAATAAGTTCCTGCTGCGTCCTGGCAACTTCCGCATCAATATCATTTAGCAATTCTGTTAGAGGAGTATTGCCATTGGGAAGGGCAAAAGTGATATAAGCACTGTAATCCTCCTTGGTATCATTAAAAGTGCCGACTTGCAGGGCATTCTTTTTTTCATCGACCATTTTTTTATACAACACTGAACTTTGGCCGCCGGAAAGATAACTTGTCAACATACTGAGCGAAAGAGATTCTTTGTTGGCAACGCCCGGCGTACGATAAGCAGCCACAATCGCCGGGATTTGGATGTTGTTGTCGTAAGCAGTGTCTACTATTTCCCGGGTGATAGGTTCCTCCGTAATCTTCGGTTCCTCCACTTTTGGCCCGGCGGGAATCTCCCCGAAATATGCCTTAATCAGTTCTTTTGTGCTATCGATATTCAGGTCGCCGGCGATACTCAGGACAGCATTATTGGGGACATAATATTTCTTAAAAAAAGCTTTGAACTCATCCAGCGAAGCAGCATCCAGGTGAGCCATGGAGCCAATCGTCATCCACCGGTAGGGATGCTTGGTAAATAAGCGCTTGTACACCTGCTCAACGAGCTGGCCATATGGCGTATTATCATAGCGCATTCTCCGCTCCTCTTTCACCACTTCATTTTGGGTACTCACGCCGAGCTCATTGATCACGGGATGAAGCATACGCTCACTTTCCAGCCACAGCGCCATCTTCAGTTGGTTGGAAGGAAACTCTTCGTAATATAATGTACGATCGGAGTTGGTCGTAGCATTGTCGCGGCCGCCATTGCTGGTAACATATTTTGAAAACTCTCCGCGCTTGATGTTATCGCTTCCTTCAAAGAGCAGATGCTCAAAAAAGTGCGCAAATCCTGTACGTGATGTATCCTCGTTTTTCGCACCGACATGATAATAAACATTCACGGCTACGACAGGTGCTTTATCATCCTTATGCAGGATCACATGGAGGCCATTAGACAAATCGTATTCCGTAAAAGAAATTTCCTGCGCCGTGGAAGCAAATGAAAAAAAAGAGAGCAAAGCAATTAGCAATAATCTTGTAGGGTGTCGCATATTCCTTAATTGTTTAAAAACGGTTGCAAGATATTTAAAAATGGATTGGAGGCTGGTCACATTTTCGGAAGTGGAAATATTTCCTGATGAACGGAAAAGTTATATCATACTCTTACTCATGCAGCCGTGTAGGAGATGGAAATTATTTTCAGAAAAATAGATTGGAGAGACGTGGGGCTGATGTTGCCTTGGGGAAAAATAATTTCGCAAGTTGGCTCATCTTTGCAGCATGCGTAAAATCATTTCCGTTTTTTATCTTTTTGCAATTGCTTGTCTTACACAGATGGCCTGTCGGCCTGCCCGGGTTCTAAGCCAGCCAGCGACCTCGCCAACACTGCGCTTCCTGGATGAATACCGGATCCCTTTTGCAAAAGAGTTTCAACAAACGCGTATCGGGGGTCTTTCCGGCATTGATTATGACACTGCCCGGAAGGTATATTATATTATAAGCGACGACCGGTCAGAGCGCTTTCCCGCCCGTTTTTATGCGGCACGTATTGATATAAAAAATGAGAAAATTGATACAGTAGTCTTTCTCAACACTACCCTGCTGAAAAATAATGACGGAAACTTCTATTTGTCTGAAAAGGAAGATCCGTTGCATACTCCTGACCCGGAATCGATTCGGTACAACCCCGTGGCAGGTTACTGGCTTTGGACAAATGAAGGAGAAAGAAAGCCGGCCGGCAATCCGCCAGTGTTACAAGATCCTTCAGTAAACATTATCAATGTAGGTGGGCTAAAGATTGACAGCTTTAATATTCCGGGTCAATTCCATATGCAGCCCACCGACAGAGGCCCGCGGAGAAACAGCGTTTTTGAAGGGGCCACTTTTGCTGACAACTTTACTTCTCTGTATATAAGCCTTGAAGAGCCTTTGTATAACGATGGCCCCCGGGCAGGCCTGGATGATGTATCAGGAATTATTCGTTTGATAAAGTATGATGTCCCGACAAGAAAGGCTGTTGCACAATATGCGTATCGTATAGATCCGGTAAGATATGCACCGGATGCAGCGGGAAAATTTATCATTAACGGAGTCTCCGAGATTCTTAATTACGATGATCATCGCTTACTCATCGTTGAGCGGGCGTTCTCAACTGGGCGACTGGCCTGCGATGTACGGGTTTACCTCGCAGATGTGTCCGGTGCGACTGACGTTTCAGACCTCGACTCCTTATCGCAGGCGTCTAACATTCATTTGATCAGTAAGAAATTGCTTTTGGATATGGCTACAACCAATCGGTATATCGACAATATTGAAGGCATTACGTTCGGACCGCTCTTGCCAAATGGAAATAAAACTTTGCTGTTTATTTCAGACGATAATTTTTTGCCTTTACAACAAAGTCAAATACTACTTTTTGAGATACTCGAATAAAACCGGCCCGCCCGGGTTTTAATTTTTGGCCGGCGGTACAGGCGCAGCAGGTTTTTCAGCCGGTGGCGGACCTTGCGGGCGTGGAGGTGGCGGTGGCAGTTTTGAATCCGGATGTTCACTTCCGCGGTGGCAAGTATAGCAATTTACTTCCATCAGCATATACTTCACGTCTTTTACCCGCATGCTATCCATATTCATCGGATTCATCGGATGCGCAGCGTGCATATCACCATCCAAATCTTTTTTTATTTTCCTGTCGTCACCTTTCACCTTCATCTTATCTTTCTTAATCTTCACCTTATCAATACCCATGGCTGACATTGCAGTATCTGCGATCACGTGATCTTTCCCTTCCTTTTCCCACTCTCCGGAAAAATAATTTTTATTGATATCGATAGCCATGCGCATCATTCCGCGGGCAACGTCTTTCTCAGGCTTGGCATCAGAAGCGAAATCCATTTTTTTCTCCGCCTCAATCCTAACATGACAAAAGTCACAACGAACACCCAACGATCCTGAAAAATGATGCATGATACTATCAAGTTCATGCTCGCCGATGTCCGAAGGCAATATCTTAAGATTTTGATAGGTCGGCGCTTGTTTTACAGAGAATGCCTGGAAGGCAACTATGCAAATAATACAGCTGAGGATTATGAGTACGCTTTTTTTCATGCGAAATGATTTGAACTGAAATTAGCGAAAATACCGTACCAACATAAAAATGCCGAAAGTAGTCCTATAGGGCGCAGTTCAAATTGCTACTTTGGTCTGCTGCTGCTTGTGGGCAGTGGATACACTGCCCACGACGGACCTCCCCGGTTGGTGTCCTTTACCAACCGGCGACAGTACCTATCCGATTTGAAACCTATCGAACTCCACATTAATTTTCTTAACCGGATGTGTATAAATAATCTTTTAGGCATTTTTGTAGCCTTTATATTTGAAAGACACCCTTTATACCGTA
>JBBQSI010000284.1:0-4845 GCA_038213975.1 Chitinophagales bacterium | reverse complement strand
CAGGGTCCGTCCTGTCTCCGGCAAATTCCACCTTTGCTTCTTTTGTCCCCATTACTCTGAGCGTTCCATTCACGATGATCGGGGCATTTGCATGCAGAAATATTTTTGTGCCTTTTTGAATTGTAAGCGTAGCGGTCGTATCCACCAGCAGCCCACCAAGGATCACAATGGGTAAACCCGCCGCCCACGTACTACTGCCCCGGAGAGTTAGGCTGCGGAAAAACCGGGCGTTTTGTCCAAAAGCTTCTAACTGCAGGTAGCGTACGTTGCCATTGAAAGAGATGGAGACGCTATCCCTGATAACAAAAGGCAAATCAGCAGAACTCGGATTGACTTTCACCTGCACAAAAACATAAATACTATCATTGGGCAATATTTCTATATTGGTAATCTCCTGGCCGGAAATACCGTCTGCATTTAATTTAAAAAAAGAATTAGCGCCGCCTGCCACCCGCACGTGCGTCAGCAATAATTTCTGGTCATTGTCATTAAAGATTTTGAAACCCTGCGTGACTGAGCCAACTGTTGTAAAGACGGTGTCGAACTTCAAAGTGTCAGCACTCGTTCTCAACGAAGCCTGTGGTGAAGTAATAAAGGAATCTTTACTGCAAGCGGCGAGAAAGCAGCAGACAAGCAGCAGGTAAATCGCAGTTGAAGGAAACTTTTTCAAGGTGAAATTCAAAAATTGAAATTGGTTGATCATGAAGAAGCAAAAGCAAAACTTGCAATACTCAAACGAACACCGGGCACTTTTAATATTTCCCGCCCGCATGCTTCAATAGTGGCACCTGTGGTTATTACATCATCTACCAGCAAGACATGCTTATCCTTTAAACTTTCCGGGTTTGCCACAATGAAACTGTCACTCACATTCTGCCAACGCTGCACCCGGCGTTTTCGCGTTTGCGTTTCTGTCGCATAAATGCGCTGAACATTTTTCATAATGATTGGTACTTTAAATACTTCGACGATTCCCTCACAAAGAATCATAGCCTGGTTGAAACCCCGCTGTTGTTCTTTTTTTGCAAAAAGTGGTAATGCTACAATACCATCTACGTCATTGAAGCGCACACTGTTTTTTAAAGATGCCCCTAGTCTCCGCCCGCAATCTTTACCGATTTTTTTATTTCCCCTGTATTTGAATTCGTGGATAATATTTTGCAACATCGAGCCCTTGGAGAAATACATTTCGCTGGTGGCTGCCGCTAATGGCAACCTGCCCCAAAAAATTTTTTCGACGGGGTTGTTCGCATGCATTGCAAAGCCCGTGATCGGTAAATTTGCGATGCATTCGTGGCAAAGATGATAATCTTCGCGGAGCAGGTCACTGCCACACCCTACGCAGATGTGCGGGTAAAAAAGGTGCCGCAAAGGAGCAGCAATATCATTTCTTAAACTAATCATTCAAAAAGATAGCGGTATAATTCTTCAACTTTTCCAATCGCGACGACTTCAATTCCTCCAAATTCCATTGATTTATTTTCTCCGTTGGCAATTTTTTTTCCCGAAGCAAGATTGTACTTGCTTACCACAATTTTTGCGAAACCAAGTTTGTTGGCTTCCGCAATACGCTGTTCTATCCGGTTCACCGGGCGTATTTCTCCACTGAGTCCGACCTCACCTGCGAAACAAATGTCCTGGGCAATGGAAACGTCTTCATAGGAGGATAGCAATGCGCTCAACACAGCAAGGTCGATAGATGGATCTTCAACTTTGAGGCCGCCTGCTATATTTATAAATACATCTTTCACGCCGAAGTGAAAGCCGCCACGCTTTTCGAGCACGGCGAGCAACAATTGTAGGCGCCGCAAATCGAAGCCGGTATTTGTGCGTTGCGGTGTCCCATAAACACTTTGCGTAACAAGTGCCTGCACTTCCACCAGCAAGGGCCTGATGCCTTCCATAGTAGCCGCTATGGCGACGCCACTCAGTTGCTCGTCTTTTTGGCTTATTAAAATTTCTGAGGGATTACTGACTTGGCGCATGCCTGCGGCAGTCATTTCATAAATGCCAAGTTCATAAGAAGACCCAAACCTGTTTTTAAGCGTTCTTAAAATCCTGTAGGAATAATTTCTGTCGCCCTCAAACTGGAGTACTGTGTCCACCATATGCTCCAGCAATTTCGGACCCGCTATGGTGCCATCCTTCGTGATGTGACCAATAAGAAATACAGGCGTGTTAGATTCCTTCGCAAAACGTTGGAACTCGGAAGCGGTTTCCCGGATTTGGGAAATGCTGCCCGGAGCTGATTCGATATAGGGTGATTGAAGTGTCTGCACGGAATCAACGATCACCAGCCCTGGCTTAAGCTTTCGAATCTCTTTAAATATTACCTGGGTATTGGTTTCAGTAAGCAGATAAAAGTTGGCGTTTTTAATATTCAGCCTGGCAGCCCGCATTTTTATTTGCTGGTCACTTTCCTCACCACTAATGTAAAGCGTGACTACATTGATAAGTTCCAGCCCGGCCTGGAGGAAAAGCGTCGACTTGCCAATGCCTGGTTCACCAGCTACCAACACCAAGCTTCCGCAAACAATACCGCCGCCTAGCACACGATTTAATTCCTGGTCGGGAGAAATGATTCTTTTTTCTTCACCACTTTCAATATCCTCGAGTGAAAGAGACCGCACTCCGTTGCCAAGCGCTGAAAATTCTTTCCACTCGTTTTGTTTCTTATCTGTGCCTTTCACGA
Organism: Chitinophagales bacterium; assembly: GCA_038213975.1. Lineage (GTDB taxonomy): Bacteria > Bacteroidota > Bacteroidia > Chitinophagales > Chitinophagaceae > Ginsengibacter. Next base: position 2,153 of record JBBQSI010000284.1, on the reverse strand, counting down.
TCACCTCTTCCACGAAGGTGTTCCATTGTTCACAGGAAGGGCATTTACCTGACCACTTTGCACTTTCGTGCCCACAATTGCTGCAAAAAAATGCTGTCTTTGTTTTACTCATTTTCCGGTGCATGAAATTAGCAAACTATTATATCAGATTACTAACCACACAGTGCAGGAAGCTTGATCAAAAAATCGCGTATGGAGTTTACCGGCCCAGAAGTTTATAAAAAGTAAAAGGGCTGGTAATTAAACCGGCCCTTTATACTTACTAACCCATTAAATTCTATTGCTAAATTACAAATTGCAAGCAGATAAACAAATTAATTTTCGGGTATGTTGATAAAATCGTTTCGGGAAAAATTTTCTATTTTAGCTGCAGATAAAAAATTTAACTATTTAATAATCAGAAAGTTACATGCAAATTCCCTTGTTCAGGTCCCATGCGGAAAAATGAATTAAATAAAAAAATATTTTGTTTATTATGTAAACCAGTTTACTATTGCAATAAATTTACCGTCTTGTTCAAGTTTTTTTTCAGCATAATACTACTTATCGCAACTGGTGCTAAAGCACAGACAATTGTTTCAGGCAACGTAAAAGATTTTAAGGGTAAAGCAGTGGGCGGCGTTAGCGTTTTATTGGTGGATACATATGATGGGGCGACCTCCGATTCGCTTGGAAACTTTACTTTCAGCACGGATGAAAAAGGTGAGCATACTTTACAAGCCACAGCATCAGGTTATAAATCCTTTGAGCAAAACATAGTCCTGGACGGAGAACCAAAAAACATCTCCGTCGCCATCAAAGAGGAAATAACCGAACTAAAGGCAGTAGTCATCAGCGCTGGAACCTTCGAAGCAAGCGATCAGAAAAAAGCAACAGTTCTTAATTCTCTCGACATTGTGACGACGGCAAGCGCAAATGCAGATATCACCGGCGCCATCAAAACTTTGCCAGGCACTCAACAGGTCGGAGAAAGTGAAGGGCTGTTTGTAAGAGGTGGCACTGCGGGAGAGAGTAAGATCTTTATCGATGGTACGCTCGTGAACAATTTTTTTTACACGAGTACTCCCGGGCAGGCTTCCAGGGGACGGTTTAATCCTTTCCTGTTTAAAGGCACAATTTTTAGCTCCGGTGGATACTCTGCCTTATATGGCCAGGCACTGTCTTCAGTATTGTTGCTTGAGTCAATAGATTTCCCGGAAAGAACTTCCGCAGACTTCGGCATTTCATACCTCGGTGTAAGTGGAGGATATCAAAAATTATCCAAAAAGAAGACTGCCTCGTGGGGCATTACTTATGGTTTCGTAAATCTTGCCCTTGTTTATAATCTGATCAAACAGCAGTTTGACTATTTTAAAGTTCCGGTTTTGCACGAAGGAGATGCGAACTTCAGGTTTAAAACATCAAAAACCGGGTTGATCAAATACTACGGTTACTTCAGCAGCACCAGTGTAGGCTACAGAAGCCAGGATGTCGATTCGCTTTCGCTGAAAAATGCCTTTGATCTTTATAACATCAATACCTATCACAATATTTCCTGGAAGGAGAAGCTAGGCAAGGGCTGGAATATCAATACCGGGTTTTCCTACAGCAACAATCGGAATGATATTAATAATGAGTTGCAAGACCCGGAGAATAATAAGCAGAACCTGGCGGCACCACTTTATGCTTATAAAAATTTTGGCATAAAGAACAGGGGAAACTATACTAACGCCAAGGTAGTATTTGAAAAAAGATTACCGGGCTTGAATGCTATTCGGTTTGGAGCAGAACATAATTACTTGGATGAAATGACCGACTTTAAAAGTTACGATGGTACATCATATAGCCAAACAATAAAGGGTAACATCGTTGCCGGCTTTGCCGAAACAGATGTTTATCTCACCAATTCTGTAGCAGCAAAAATCGGATTGCGAAGTGAACATTCGTCAAACCTTAATAAATGGAATATCGGCCCGAGATTTTCCATCGCCAACAAGCTTGCCGACAACAGCCAACTTTCCCTGGCATACGGCATTTTTTACCAGACACCGGAAAACAAATATTTACCAGCAGCGAACACTCTCGGATACGCCAGATCTGCACACTACATCTTACAGTATCAAAAACTTACCAACAACCGTACCTTTCGCACAGAAATATTTTATAAAAAATAT
>JBBQSI010000283.1:0-4856 GCA_038213975.1 Chitinophagales bacterium | reverse complement strand
GCATCGATGAAGAAAAATCCATGCATCGCTACGCCGAAAACAAGTGGACAATAAAAGAACTGGTGCAGCACCTGATCGATACCGAGAGAATTTTCAGCTATCGCAGTCTCGCTTTTGCCCGTCACGATCCGGCCACCTTATCTTCATTTGATGAGAATTTATATGCTGATATGAGCAATGCAAATGACCGTAGCTGGAAAGAAATTGCCGAAGAGTTCTTTGTTGCAAGGAGATCTGCGGAAATGATGTACAACAGTTTTTCAGAGGATGCTATGAGTGCCGTTGGGAAAGCCAGTGACTATACAGTTGGTGTCGCCACCCTGGCTTTCGTCACCATCGGGCATGTAAACCATCACCTGACGATCCTGCGGCAGCGGTATCTCAGCTAAAATCTCCCGGTGAAAATATTTTCAGCAGCGCAGGTAAAAAGTTGGGATGCCTACACAATAGCGCATGAGCGCATCCGCTCAATAGATTTGATGGAGCGTGCGGCACTTGCCTGCACGGAATGGCTGAGGGCGCATTTTGTAAAAGAGCAGGAATTTTTCATTTTCTGCGGACGGGGAAACAATGGCGGCGATGGTCTTGCAATTGGGCGTTTACTGCACGCGGCCGGCTACCAGGTACATATTTACATTACCGGTGACGCCGAAGGATCGCCCGATTTCGAAACGAATAAAGCGCAGGTAACACAATTCGACGGCCTCACGGAGGTACTGACAGATACAGCAAATTTTCCTGTCCTCCGGCAGGACAGCATTATCATTGAAGCACTGTTTGGCACGGGGCTTAGCAAACCCCCGAAAGGGCTATACGAATCATTGATCAAAGTGATCAACGCCAGCGGAGCTAAAGTGGTTGCCATAGATCTGCCGGGTGGTTTGTATGCAGATACTTCGTCCGGGGGGAATGACATTATCAAGGCGGATATTACCCTCACTTTCCAGCGGGAAAAATTGGCATTCCTCTTCAGCGAAAATGCAGCGTTTGTTGGTAAGTTAGTTGTGTTGGATATTGGTCTAAGCGCCGAATTCGACCGCGATGAATCCACTGGTCTTTTCCTGTTAGATATGGAGGACATCCGCCAAATCTATCGCCCACGCAAAGACGATGCGCACAAAGGTGATTATGGGTATGCGTGCCTGGTAGCCGGAAGTTATGGGATGATGGGAGCGGCAGTTTTAAGTGCGGCCGCCTGCCTTCGCGCTGGCGTGGGTAAACTCACCGTACTTACATGTAAAGAAGGATACAATATTCTGCAGGCGTCTGTCCCCGAAGCCATGTGTAAAACTTCGGGCCGCAAGTACATCAGGAATATAACTGGCATCACCGATTATGATGTAGTCGGGTTCGGGCCAGGAATTGGCCGCCACCCTTCACACAAATACCTGCTGAAAGACATTTTTGCAAAATCAACGTCTCCCCTCGTGCTCGATGCGGATGCCCTCAATACACTTGGCGAAAACAAAGGCCTTCTAAAAAATATTCCGCCGGGCAGTATACTTACGCCTCACCCAAAAGAGTTTGAACGGGTTGTAGGAAAGACAGCCAATGATTTCGAGAGTATGCAGCTCGCATTGTATACGGCTAAAGACCTGGAAATTTGTATTGTGCTGAAAGGCCATCACACCTTTATTGCATCTCCTTCGGGAAAAGGATATTTCAATTCTACCGGTAATTCCGGTATGGCGACGGCAGGATCCGGTGACGTACTGACGGGGATCATTACAGCGTTGCTTGCCCAAAAGTATTCGCCATCTGAAGCTGCCCGCCTGGGTGTTTTCCTGCACGGGCTGGCCGGCGACCTGGCCCTGGCTCAAACTTCAAAAGAAGCGCTCATTGCCGGAGATATCGTAGATAATTTGGCTGATGCTTTTCGTGCCGTGTCAGGTACACTTTCAGGGTAGAGAACACTGCTCTTCCATAGGGATCCCCCACACCGTCGGTAGAAAATATTTCGAATGTTAGCCGTTTGAATTAGAGGTTTTTACAACGCTCATATGCAATACCAGCCGCCACTTTTAGTGCTTTTTCTCATTTTACCCAGACATTACCTACTTAGTCCAATTTCCCCTATTTTTGCCACCCTTAAATTTAATATGTAACCATATGCAGACTTTGATGTACTTAATTCCGGCGATGGGAGTTGTTGGCTTGCTTTACACCTTTTGGAAGTATGCCTGGGTGAGCAAGCAGGATGCCGGTAATGAGAGAATGAAGGAGATCAGCACCTACATTGCAGATGGTGCAATGGCCTTCCTCAAAGCGGAGTATCGAATACTCTCCTATTTTGTAATAATTGGCGCCATCTTGTTGGGCCTGATGGGCTTCACCAGCGTGAACAGTCACTGGACCATCGCCCTTACATTTATCGCCGGTGCCGTCATGAGTGCCCTGGCTGGTTTTATCGGGATGAAGGTAGCTACCCGGGCAAATGTTCGTACTGCGCAGGCTGCCCGTACAAGTCTCGCACAGGCATTGAATGTTTCCTTTACTGGCGGAACGGTGATGGGTTTGGGCGTTGCCGGCCTCGCTGTTCTTGGTCTTGGCGCATTATTTATAATATTAAAAGCCGTCTTTGCCGGTGACTCCAATGTTGACAGCGTTGAAATGGAAAGGGCAATTGAGATTCTCACGGGTTTCAGCCTTGGTGCGGAGAGTATCGCCTTGTTTGCCCGCGTAGGCGGCGGTATCTATACAAAAGCCGCTGATGTCGGCGCCGATCTGGTTGGTAAAGTGGAAGCAGGCATTCCCGAGGATGATCCCCGCAATCCTGCAACGATCGCAGATAACGTGGGTGACAATGTGGGTGACGTGGCCGGTATGGGCGCAGATCTTTTTGGATCTTATGTAGCGACCGTATTGGCCACCATGGTATTGGGCAGGGAAACGATGTCGCGTGACGCCTTTGGCGGGCTTGCACCGATCCTGCTTCCGATGCTGATCGCAGCGATGGGTATTTTGTTTTCCATCGCCGGGACTTTCTTTGTAAAAATTTCCGATAAGGACGGTTTACATACGGCTGTTGTACAGAAAGCTTTGAACCTCGGCAACTGGGGCTCCATCGTGCTGACGGCGATAGCGTCTTATTTTCTGGTAATGTGGTTACTGCCGGATACAGATATGGTATTGCGTAACTACTCCTTCACGAAATATGGTGTGTTCGGCGCCATCATGGTCGGCCTCATTGTAGGTACACTGATGAGCATCATCACCGAATACTATACGGCCATGGGTAAACGCCCGGTGATGTCCATTGTGAAGCAGTCCTCTACCGGTCATGCGACCAACATCATTGGCGGTCTGGCGGTTGGTATGGAAAGTACGCTCATCCCGATCCTCGTCCTTGCTGCGGGTATCTATGCCAGTTACTATTGCGCCGGCCTTTACGGTGTAGCCATTGCCGCTGCCGGCATGATGGCTACGACTGCCATGCAGTTAGCTATTGATGCATTCGGGCCGATTGCAGACAATGCCGGGGGTATTGCGGAAATGTGTGAATTACCAAAAGAAGTTCGCGAGAAAACAGACATATTGGACGCTGTGGGAAATACAACCGCTGCTACAGGAAAAGGTTTCGCCATTGCTTCGGCAGCATTAACCGCTCTGGCACTTTTTGCCGCCTTCGTAGGTATTTCAAAAATTGATGGCATTGATATTTACCGGGCCGATGTATTATCCGGTCTCTTTGTGGGAGCTATGATTCCCTTCATCTTTTCTTCGCTTGCCATCCGTGCTGTAGGACAGGCGGCGATGGCTATGGTGGAAGAAGTGCGCCGGCAGTTCCGAACTATTCCCGGGATTATGGAAGGCACGGGTAAACCTGAATACGAAAAATGCGTGGCGATTTCTACGCAGGCTTCCATCAGAAAAATGATGATGCCCGGCGCTATTGCGCTTATCTCACCATTGCTCGTTGGTTTTATTTTTGGACCGGAAGTGCTTGGTGGCTTTTTAGCCGGTGCTACCGTAAGTGGTGTGCTGATGGGTATGTTCCAAAACAATGCCGGTGGTGCGTGGGACAATGCAAAAAAATCTTTTGAGAAGGGCGCTGTCATAAATAATGAAACATATTATAAAGGTTCTGAGCCGCATAAAGCTTCTGTAACGGGCGATACGGTGGGTGATCCTTTCAAGGATACTTCCGGCCCGAGTATGAATATCCTCATCAAGCTGATGAGTATAATCTCGCTGGTAATTGCGCCTACCCTTTCCCGTGTGCATGCCGACAAGATCGAGAGAAACCGAAATCTGAAGATGGAAAACTTAATGCTGCTACAAAATAGTGCGCACGCGGAAACTGCAGGCGCAAGAAATGTCTGGAAATTGCAAACCCGCGATCCGCAAAACGCACCGCGTGTCCAAAGAGACATCAAGAAATTAGTTGACCAGCTAGATGAGGATCACGTGATCAACGACAGAACCTATTCTGTGGAGGTTGCCGATGGCTGGCTTTATATCAATGGTGAAAAACAACCGCCGCAAATAAGCAATCGCTATCGAAATTATTACTCCGTCACCGGCGATTTTATAACCGGGGAATCGAGATAATGACCGAAAGGTGTCTCTTTGGTTTCTTCCCGGATCACAAATATTAATAGTTGATTACGCAACGGGGTAGTACTTCTGAACTGCATGAAAGAGACTTGGGGACAGCCGCAATTAAAGCCGTAATCACCAATAGGCTGGGTGCTTTATATTAAAAATCAATGAACTGTTCAAAGCAATATTCATCTGCCGTAAGCGATAGGAGATTTATTAAAACCCAGAAGGTGGAAGACACCTTGCTTGCTAAATCTTAGAATACCATGGTAGTGCCAGGCTGTTAAAATCAGGAGACTTCATTTATTTTTTGC
>JBBQSI010000282.1:0-4870 GCA_038213975.1 Chitinophagales bacterium | reverse complement strand
GTTAACCTGATTTTATTTACACCCGCTGAAAGATCAATGGTAACTGATGAATTTACCCAGTCAGTCCAACTTCCGGTCGGCAGGAACGATAATGATTTTGAAATAGTTACTCCATTAATATCAAGTTGCAGCGGACGATCGTAGTTTAAGCCATTCGCATAGCGGAAAGCCAATACTACCTTTCCGGCAGCAGTTTTGTCCAGTTTCCATTCTACATAATCACCTGAAGGATTAATATAGTCGGCGAAACCGGTTCCAGTGTAGCCAGCGTGCTTTGCATCAACCTGTGCAGCAAACAGATGTGCCGTTTCTGCTTCAAGTACTCCTGACGCCAGCGGTGCCGATGGCGGTACTACGGATATTATCTTTTTCCACACCAGGTGATCAATATTTCCACCACTGGATCCGATATCGGTCAGCCTTATTTTATTCGTTCCTTTAATGAGATTTACAGTATCCGTTACTACTGTCCATTTTGCCCACTCTCCTGTTGGGAGGAAGGGGAGCGCAGCATCTACCACTATTCCATTAACCACTAATTCCAGCGGTCTGTTGTCAGAGGAACCGTTTGCATAGCTAATGTTGAGTACAGAAGGGCCATCGGTGTCCGAAATTAACGTCCACTCGATGTATTCTCCTGAATCTGCGATAAAATCAACATATCCTTTTCCTGTAAAACCGGGATGGACATCGGTCGCTTTTGCACCCGATAAAGTAGCCAACTCGGCCTCGAGCGTATCTTTTGATACTGTCGCCGGCTGCGGTTGCTGCTGCGCTGACACTGTGAAGTTGACACAATATGTTCCAGCACTATATATAGTACCGCTTCCAACACTGTTGGCCGTTAATGTTGCGGCATAGGTACCAGCGGCCAGGTTTTTGGCATTTGCCTGTAGAGAAATTACGCTTGCGTTTTGGTTAGTAGTTCCTGTTGTATTTTTTGTGACAGTTAGCCATGGGTCGCTTGAGGTCACTGTATAATCAGTAGTACTATCAATAGTGAAAAGTAACGTGGAAGCACTTGTAGAATCGCCGGCAACTGCTTTGAGATTAGCGCAGGTTGCGGGAAATCCTAATTTGTAAACAGGATTGCGGGTAATTTGTCCTGCAAAAGTTTTGTTCTGCACAAACCGGCTGCTTCCCTTTCCGCCGTGGTCATATATAAATGTGCTGCCTATCACTTTTGAAGAAATTCCTTCATAAGATGCCGGTAGTGTCAATGAAGTCTCTTCTGTCCAGGTGCCTGCACCGTTGTCGCCTGCCGGATCGAAAACCGTTACCTTGTTGGTATTCCCACCATTAGTGCCTTGTCCGGCCATCACGTATATCTTTCCATCCATAGCAAAAGTGCTGCCTTCGATATGTGACCTTGGCGATGGAAGTAAAGGAAGTTGTGTCCAGCTATTTGTCGTTGGATCGTAGACGTGCGAATATGATTTATCTACACCGCCACCAACGCAATCATGGCCAAACTGGCCACCGATCGCATATATCTTTCCGCCGAGTACCACTGTTGCAAAGTGATTTCGCTTGATGGGAAGAGGAGCCAGGTTGTTCTTCCAGTGGGCAGGTTGTGTAGGAGTTGCCATCCATTCATCAACATCCAGGGTAAGATGGTATGTATCCTGGTCGCCATCGCAGGCGGTATAAATAAATCCTCCGAAAAGGTGAAGTGTTCTTCCTATCAATGCAGCCCCTCCAGCTCCCCAGGTGATTTCTTTGCCCGTTTTTGGATCAACTATGGCAGGCCCGGGAGACCACGAATCATTAGTAATATTATAAATCCAGGTCTCGTTCGTTAGAGGCCCGGGATGTTTTCCCAGACGGCCTCCGAGATGCCAGACATTGTCATCGATGAGCACCGCAGCCTGGTGCGTGACTTCTTTTCCTGCCGGAATCGATTTAAGCAAGCTCCATGAATCAGTTGCGGGAACATAGACTTCCGACGTCGTCTCCATATTGAGGGATGAGTCTTTGAAGCCCATAAATGCGTAGAGTTTTCCCTGGTAAACGACGGAATTTACCTCGGATCTGAATTTGAGGCCATCGGCTTTAGGCTTCCATTGGGCAAAAACCGGAGTTTTCACCAGGAACGAAAAGATTAGTATACATGCAGATAGCCTGGCTGAGTGGTAGATATTTCTCATGTTGTACATTTTTCCAAAAAAACTGGGGGACAGACAAATTTAATTCATTTGTTTCAGGAATCCCGACTTTAGGTACTTCGTTTTGACGTAATACATTTCCCGGAGCACTCCGCCTGCACAATAGGGTTTGGGAACTGCAAGATTAGTATGGTCTTTTATGTTGCTCTAACGCAAAATGATGAAGAAAATTTAATAGCGTGAATTTTTTTTTCTAACGACATAGGCGAAACGAAAATCGAAGCGATGGTAATGAAAAAAGATGAATAAGACCACCAGGCATATGGGCTCAATCGCCAATTTATATGTTTTCTTCCTGCCACAGAAGAGATACCAGCGACGGTGCTTTAAACTTTTTAGTTTCTTTAGGATATAGAAATCCTTGCATTTCCTTTTACAATAATGAGTGTAAGGAAATCTCACCAACCAAAAAGCCTGGAATCGAATTATTAGGATTTTATCGTACGAAAGCCATAGCCAAACCACCATCAACATTCAACACATTGCCGGTAGATTTTTTTAATAAACCACCCACCAATGCAAAGCAGGCGTTGGCAATATCTTCAGGTAAAATAATTTCGTTCAATAAAGTGCGACCTGCATAGTAAGCCGGCAACTCTTCTACCGTGATGTCGTAAGCTTTTGCCCTGCCTTCGGCCCAGCCGCCACTCCAGATATTACTGCCGGAAATAACGGCATCAGGATTCACTACATTCACCCGAATCTTGTCTTTACCAAGTTCCGCTGCATTCAACCTGCTCAGGTGAAGCTGCGCAGATTTTGCAGAACCATAGCCTGCATTGTTTGGCCCGCTCACCAAAGCATTTTTACTTACAATGTTGATCACATCTCCGCCCATGCCCTGCTTCTGCATGATCCCTACACCTTTTTGGGTTACCAAAAATTGTCCTTTTACTAATACATCATACAACAGATCCCAGTCGGCTTCTGTATGATCACCGATTGATTTGGAAATAGACAGACCTGCGTTGTTTACAATAATATCTACGCCACCAAAGGCAAGCGCTGCGGTGTCAAATGTTTTTTGAATGGTTGCAGCCTTTGTTACATCTAACACATCAGATGCAAATGTGTCCCTTCCATATTGCTGCTCAAATTCTTTTTTAGCTTCCTCCAGCCGCTCTGCATTCATGTCATTTAAAATAACACAAGCGCCTTCGTCTGCGAATTTTTTTGCGATTGCCTTGCCAATACCTCCGGCACTACCAGTGATCAATGCTACCCTGCCGCTCAATGCTTTTGACTTAGGCATGCGTTGCAGTTTGGCTTCTTCCAGCAACCAGTATTCAATATTGAATGCTTCCTGCCTTGGCAATGAAGTGTATTCAGAAATGGCTTCTGCACCTTTCATTACATTAATAGCATTGATATAAAACTCTGCAGCTACCCTTGCCGTTTGTTTATCTTTTGCAAAAGTGAACATGCCTACGCCGGGGTATAAAATCACTACGGGGTTTGCGTCACGTATTGCGGGGCTGTTCGGATGCTTACACTTATTATAATAATCTTCGTACATCTTCCGGTAATCTTCAAACGCCGGCGATAGTTTTTCTTTCACAGCAGCTACGTCAGAAAGATCTGCGTCTGCTTTCAGTTCTAAGACCAGCGGAGAAATTTTCGTGCGCAGAAAATGATCAGGACAACTGGTACCCATAGGTGCCAATCTCTCCAGGTCTTTAGAATTGATGTATTGTAACACACGGTCGTCATCCGTAAAATGACCAATCATGTTTGTTTTGGAAGAACAAAATCCCCTGAGGATCGGAGCCAGTGTAGCCGCTTTTTTTAAACGCTCTTCTTTTGGTAATGACGCTAATATTTGTCCGCCGAATACTTCGCCTTTCTTTTCATAATTATCTTCCAGGTATTGCGCACCTGTTTCAATTACCTCAAGGGTATTCATGTAACTTTCAAAAGCAGTATCTCCCCAGGTAAACAAACCATGCGAGCCCAGCATGATGCCACGTATACCAGGGTTTTCATCCAGGCATTGCTTCAGCATCAGACCCAATTCAAAACCAGGTTTCTGCCATTTTACCCAACCAATGGTACCACCAAATAATTCCTTTGTCATCTTCTCTCCGTCCTTTGCTGCAGCAATAGCAATGGCAGCATCAGGGTGCAGATGATCTATATGTTTAAAAGGAAGAAAGCCGTGAAGGGGTGTATCAATTGATGGCGCTTTTGAAGCCAGGTCATAAATGCAATGATTGAATAGTTCTACCATTTCATCTTCATGCTCCAGGCCACGGTAAACATTTTTTAAACTACGCAACCGGTCTACATATAAAGCCGCCAGGCCACTGCGTTTCATGGTGCCGAGGTCACCGCCGCTACCTTTCACCCACATCACTTCTACTTCTTTTCCGGTAAGCGGATCTTTGGTGGTGGTTTTGCAGGATGTGTTGCCACCGCCGTAATTGGTCAGCCTTAGATCTGCACCCAACAAATTGGAACGATAGACCAGTAAGGCAACTTCATCACCCTCAAGGCTCGCTGCTTTTTCTTCGTCCCAGAGATAACTTACATGTTTAAATGATGCTGTTAATGACATGTTCAAAATTTAATAAAAACGTGATCTGATTTTTTGGTTGGGTTTTCACTTAATTATGCTTCTCGATTATTCAATAAAAGAAATTTACGCAGTTGTAACTTATTTTGGGAATCGATTTTTTGTTTACCTGATTTGAGTTTGAATGGAAGTG
>JBBQSI010000281.1:0-4891 GCA_038213975.1 Chitinophagales bacterium | reverse complement strand
GCCAAGTCCGATCCCGCGGATCTCAGCAACATGACAGCCGATGAAGTGAAAGCTATTATTGCAGCCCAGGATCCGAAGGCTTTCGCCAAGAAAGCTCCCGCAAAAAGGACAAGCTCAAAAGTGGCAGCAAAAAAATCGGTTAGAAAAAAGCCTGCGCCGGCAAAAACCAAATCAACTTCATAGGCCGGCGGTTATCTGAATCTTACGCTACATAAGTCTTTCCCTTGCTTTCTCTTTACGGTAAATCTGTTTATCTTTATTACGATACCATACTCTAAATGAAATGCAGGAAAACAGCGAAATCTCGGCATTATTTCACCTGATAGATGATCCGGATGAAGAAGTCTTTTATTCCGTAAGCAACAGAATTGTTTCTTTCGGCCGCGCCATCATTCCACACCTTGAACACCTTTGGGAAAATACGCCGGATGAAAATGTGCAGGAGCGAATAGAAATGATCATCCATAAGCTGCATTTTCGCGACCTGAGCGAAGATTTTGAAAACTGGAAAAAAGGCAATTGTGATCTGCTGGAAGGTGCTTTATTGGTTGCCCGCTACCAGTACCCGGAAATGAACCAAACCGCCACCCTGCAGGAACTGGAAAAGATCAGGCGCAACATCTGGCTTGAGTTGAACAGTTATCTCACCCCGCTCGAACAGATCAACGTAATAACGGGCATCCTTTATAGTTACTACAAGCTGAAAGGCAACGAAGTTGCTTACGATATTAGTGACGACTTCTGCATCAACAAAGTGATGGAAGCAAAAAAAGGAAATGCCATTACTAACGGTATTTTGTACCTGATAATTTGCGAGATGCTCGACATCCCGGTACGGGCCATCAACATCCCGCGACAGTTCATCCTTGGCTATTTTGATATAGACTATAACTTTCCCAACCCTACGCGTCAGAAAAGCGAGAAAATAAATTTTTTCGTCGATCCTCTCAACGGGCAGATATATTCTCAGAAAGATGTGGAGAGCTATTTTAAGAGAATTTCAGTTCCGCCGATTGCTTCTTACTTTAAGCAGCTAACTAACACACGCATCATCCAGCATCTGCTGGAAGAATATGCCAAATGCTTCACTACGCAGGCCAGTTTGTATAAAAGAGACGATCTCCTGCAACTTGCAAAGCTGCTGGAAGAATAAAATCTTATATTTTCCCCTTATTGCTTGTTGCCCACCAGGGTTGACCGTTTCGGCGTAAATTGGCAGTCTGTCACTGCTAAATTTTCCTTTATTGCAACCAAAGATTTTCCTTTCCTGTTATTGTTTTCTTGTTTACCTGGTAATAGCAACATCTTGCAATAGTCAAAAAAATAAAAGTTCAAGTGTTACTTCGGTTGATCAAGAAGAAAACCGGGATCTTGCTAAAAAGTATGGGCTTCAAAAAATAAAACTCCCTATTGGTTTTTCACTTGAAGTATATGCGGAAGTTGACGGGGCGAGGAGCCTTACTATCTCACCCGCTGGTGTGGTCTACGTAGGTTCGCGGAACGCAGGAAATGTGTATGCTATAAAAGATGTAAATAATGATAGAAAGGCCGATTCTATCTATACGTTGGTGCGTGACCTGGAAAGTCCTAACGGCGTAGCATTTAAAGACGGAGACCTGTATATTGCAACGATCTCAAAAATCCTTAAGATCGCTGATGTTGAAAATCAGCTTGCGGGCTCTCCTACTCCAACGGTGATATATGACAAACTTCCCACGGATGGCCACCATGGCTGGAAGTTTATCGCTTTTGGGCCTGATGGAAAATTATATGTCCCTGTTGGTGCCCCTTGTAACATTTGCGAATCAGAGAACCCTGTCTACGCCTCACTGACACGCATGAACGCAGATGGCTCCGGCTTTGAAATTTTTGCCAGAGGCATTCGCAATACTGTTGGATTTACCTGGCATCCTCAAACGGGTAATCTTTGGTTTACCGATAATGGACGTGATCAGCTCGGCGATGATGTACCAAACGATGAACTTAACATTGCATCGAAAGCAGGGATGCATTTTGGTTATCCCTATTGCCACCAGGGAAATATTGCTGATCCGGAATTAGGTAAGAAAAAAAACTGTGATCAATTTACGTCACCCGTAAAATTTCTTGGGCCACATGTCGCCGCGCTTGGGCTGCGTTTTAATGTCGGTCACATGTTTCCCCCAGAATATTCCAATGCTCTTTTTATCGCCAGGCACGGCAGTTGGAACCGGAGTTCACCCATTGGGTATGACGTTGCTGTCATAAAAATGAAAGCCGATGGCACGCCGGGTGAACCGGAGCCCTTTATTTCCGGCTTTTTAGAAAATGGAAAGAAAGTGCACGGCCGTCCTGTTGACCTTGTTTTCCAAAAAGATGGTTCTATGCTTTTAAGTGATGACTATAACGGAGTCGTATACAGGATTTCTTATGATAAAAACACCATAAACCAATAATTTTCTCCCCATGCATGATCACGCTCACCATCATCACGAGGAACACCTCGAAAGCTCAGATCTCCTGCGAGATATCGTAATAGGTATGAGCGATGGGCTCACTGTGCCATTTGCATTAGCAGCAGGATTGAGTGGTGCCGTTGCCAGCAGCAGCATCATTGTAATTGCCGGTATTGCTGAGATTGCCGCCGGTAGCATTGCCATGGGCTTAGGCGGATATCTCGCAGGTAAAACGGAACAAGACCACTATGACAGTGAACTGAAAAGAGAATATGAAGAAGTGGAGCGTATTCCCGATATGGAAAAAAAAGAGGTGCGGGATTTTTTTAGAAGTATCGGCCTGAGTGAAGATCTGCAAACGAAGGCCACGGACGAAATATCCAGGGATAAAAAAAGATGGGTGGACTTCATGATGAAATTTGAACTCGGCCTTGATAAACCCGACCCTGCGAGAGCGAGAAAAAGTGCGCTTAACATTGGTGTCTCCTACATCGTCGGCGGCATTATTCCGCTAAGCCCTTATTTTTTTCTTGAAGAATCAAGTGAGGCTTTGCAGATTTCTGTAATAGCAACTCTTGTATGCCTGTTCATATTCGGATATCTTAAAAGTAAGGTTACCGGTGTACCGGTGTTGGCTGGCGCACTCAAAGTGATGCTCATTGGCGCACTCGCCGCCGGGGCCGCTTTTGGCATCGCCAAGCTTTTAACAGAATAGTGATTAGTATCCGCCTAGTATCCGGTGCCGGGTATTACTTGCAATATTATTCACTGTCCATTCGATTCTTTTGATAAAAGAATGTTGACGCACGAGACAATTTTGCTTCGTACAAATTTGACAGGAAAATTCTTTACATGGATCTGAATGAATAAAAAACTCTACCGATTTGCCAAACTTTTCACGGATGAGGGTTGTCAGTAATTCTATTTCACGGTGTGCCTCATTCACGTTGAGGTACCAGGGCACAGAAAGATGACAGTCGCAGTGCAGGGTACTTCCGTATTTTATGATCCTGAAATTGTGAATATCGATCCAGTTTTCCGTTCTGTTGTTTTTCAATATCTGCACAAGACTTGCGAGGATCTTTTTGTCTGCTTCATCCATGATGCCGGCAATAGAGGTCCGCACAATTTTATAACCTGTATAAATGATAATGCCTGAAAAGATAAATGCCACCAGCGGATCAAGCCATGTCCACCCGGTGAAATAGATTAAGATCAAGCCAACGAAAATTCCGATGCTTGTGTAAGTATCGCTCTTCAAATGCTTACCCGCAGCCACCAACTGGAGCGAGTGATTTTTTTCGCCGGTAATAATACTTCTTATGCCGGCGAAATAATTAATTACACCGGTAATTCCAATGAGGATAATGCCCAGGTCAACCTTCAACACCGGCTGTGGCTGTGCAAGATGGGTGAAGGCTTGGAAAATGACGAATAAACCGGCGAGCGTAATTAACGTTCCTTCTACGCCCGCAGAAATAAATTCTATTTTCCCATGCCCGTATGGATGCTCTTCATCGCTTGGCTTGGATGCTACGTATATGCTGTAAAGCCCAATCAGGCCTGCTGCAATGTTTACAATACTTTCAAGTGCATCTGTTAATACCGATAAAGATTTTGTAAGAAAATAGGCGACAAGCTTTATACTGAACAATACGATTGCCAGGGTGGTGATGAGGGCCTGTACTTTAAAATTTTCTCTTGCTACTGACAAGCTGAAAGAAATTATACTTAGCTGGTGATCTCCGGCTATTGAGCCGTGAAAGATACAGGTTTTGAATAATCCTTACCGGTTTGTGAGGTCTTGATGATAGTTATTTTATTTTTGCCTGCAATGCGCAAGACTCTTAACATTCTCTCCAACTCCTTCCGGCTTACCATACAGGAGCTTATGGTGAATAAGCTGCGTACCGCATTATCACTCACCGGCATCTCTTTCGGCATCTTTTGCATTATTGGCGTGTTGGCCACGGTGAACAGTTTGGAAATGAATATTCAAAACCAAATCAAAACTTTAGGTACCAATACAATTTACGTCGACAAATGGAATTATGCAGGCGGGCCTGATTACCCGTGGTGGAAATATGTGAACAGGCCCACGCCTGAGTTTGAAGAAGTCGATTTCATAAAACAAAGAAGCCAGTTAGCAAGCAACATCGCGTTTATAATAAATAATAACGCCACCATTCAATTTGGAAATTATGCCTTAGAGAAAGTAACATTCTACGGCATAAGTGAAGAGGAGAATGACATACAGCCGGTAACTATAGAATATGGAAGATTTATTTCAGCCAGTGAATTTGCTTCTGGCAGTTCCGTCGCCATAATTGGTTATACGAACGCGGAAAAACTTTTTGGCTACCCCGGAGTGGCGGTGGGTAAAATGATAAAAGTAAAGGACAAAAAAGCTATAATAATCGGCGTGATGAAAAAAGTGGGACAAGCATGATCGGCTG
>JBBQSI010000280.1:0-4909 GCA_038213975.1 Chitinophagales bacterium | reverse complement strand
TCTTCATAAAACTTCACCATTTGCTGAGTGAAGTTATCATGGATGCTTTCAATAAAATCTTCGTCTGATTCGAAGCCAGGCTTGTATTGCTTTACGATAATTTTTATTGCATCCTTCTTTCTGTAGCCCATCACCTTGTCCACATCCTCAGGAGCTACCTCATCCAGCCCTGCGGCAGAAAAAGCATTTCGGAATACTTCATTGATGTTTCCTTCATCAGCAACGGTGGTGCCGGCAATATCAAAAACAACTAACTCAATAGACATGGCTTGGAGATTTTATCAGTAGGTGATCAATTATCATTTGGCGGAAATAATCCAAATTTGGAACAGGAGTATCTTCTTCTTTTGCTTTGTCGTCCCAACCTCTCAGGGTCAGGTATAGGGGAAATAAATTATCCTTCTCAAATTCAATTGCTTCCTCTTCCGTCATCCGTCCACCCTGGAATTTCAATGTTTTTTTGCTGGCTTCAGAAAGATTTTGAAAGTATTCAGGATGCACAAAAGTTAGGTAGCGTTTGGCCGCCACATGTGACTGGATCAGGTCGGTAATTTTCTTTGAAAATCCTTTTTCAGCAAGAAAATCCGCGCCTACTTTTTCATGATCTACTATACCGAAGCCATCCATGTGACTAACGTCCAGAATGTGTTCGCACAAATGGCCAATATCGTGAAAGAACGCTGCCAGGATCACTTCATCATCATACCCTTCCCTCCCGGCAAGCTGCGCACATTGGCACATGTGTTCGAGTTGAGATACAGGTTCCCCGATGTAATCTTCATTCCCAAATGTTCTGTATAAATCTAAAACTATATCGGCGGTCTTTGCCGCTTTCTCCCTGGTCATCGTGATATTATTTATAAATTTTTTCAATTGGCGGGGCAATTGGGTGGTCAGCAGAATATGACAGGCCCAACAATTTTGCAAAGGTAGCAGCTAATTGAGCCTGGTAAAGTGTTTCTCCACCTGTAATTTCACCGGTATTTTTTGTATCCGGGCCAATAGCTGCAATCCAAATCTGGCCCGCGTCGGGTATCTTACTACCGTGGTGCTGCCAGTTTTCTTTTGGATCATCTCCTCTACCATGGTCGCAGGTGACGATGAGTGTTGTTTTGTTTTTGTATTTCGGTGATGATTGCAAATAGTTCCAGAGGTCGGCTATCATTGCATCCTGTGCATGTGCACTTTTCAGATACTGATCATACATACCGCTATGGGCAAAGTCATCCGTTTCATCAAAAGCAATATATAGCAAGCGGGGTTGGTTCACCTTTACATATTCACGTGCGGCGATATAGGTTAGCACGTCGGGCCTCACATCAATGGGTCGCGGGCTCAATCGTTCCAGATCGTTAATTAATTTGAAGGAGGCGTTCGTGGCAGGTAAAGAATCCCTGTCAGCATTCACATACACACCGCTGCGCTTATCATTTAGGATGTAGGGAAAAACGTCCCATGTACAGAAGGCAGCCACTTTATTTTTGAAACCGGCCTGCTTGTTTATATACTCAAGTACGGTCACATTTTTATTATAATTCTTGTCGTTGGAATTCACTAACGTATCCGGGTAACCTGTAAATATTTCATTGTAGCCGGGGTACGAAAACCAATACTTGTTGGCATTGTTCACCTCGCTGCCTTTCCACCGGTTGCCATATACCTGGCCATGGCTGGCAATTGTATTCCAAATAAAAGGAAACAATTTTTTTCTTCTTTCTTCCTGCGTAGCCGCCCAAAAAGCATTGCTGGTACCGGTACTGTCCCTGGTGAAATTTTTGTCAACCAATAACGCCGAATCTGCTCCACCGAATAGTTCTTCCCAGCGCAAGCCGTCTAACGTTACCACCACCAGGTTTTCAGTTTTTACCTGCGAATACACCACTGCATTTCCCAGGAATGAAATCAAGAGCACAACTGCCAATGAACGCATCATAAATTAATTTTTTAAAAAAGGGGCAGACTGCACGTTCTGCCCCCTACGATTACCTAATATGCCAAAAAGTTACTGAAGTATCCACATAACTCCAATAATATCATCATTGCCGCCAAATTGATCTTTTAGCGCAGCCTCGTAATTGTCTGTGTTTACTGTTATTTCATTACCCGGGTATTGAAAACGCAACGCGATCCTTCCACTGTTACCGGTACCTGTACCGGCAGTGAAGTTCGGGATGCCGGTGCGCCTCCACTGATAGTAAGCTTCCAGTCCACTATGGCGGAACATGGCGAGGTATTTTTGTTGCAGTATTTGCTTTAACCCGGAATTACCGCCTGAATAGCTTACACCATCTTGTCCATAATATCGGGCAAAGTCCACATTTACATTATACGAGTCGAATGTCCCCAGGCTGGCCCCGGGCTTTAGGAAATAAACCGTCATAGATCCTGCCTCAGGGATGCCGTATGATTCCATGGAGGCCTGGATACCTGCTCTGTAATATTCTTCGGCACCACCGAGCGGTCTCTTGCTTTCACCAGGTCCTCGCCCTTTACTTCCCGGATCGAGTAACCAAGTTTTTTTAGCTCCTTCTTCACACCCAGGGCAGTGACTACCACACTGGTTAGTTGCATTGAAGAAGGGGTAAGCTGAATAATCATATTGGCTACTTCTGCCGATATTTCCATCGGCTCATAACCAACACTGGTAATTACCAGTTTACTACCGGGCCTGGCGTTGATGGAATATTCGCCCTTCGCATTTGTCGGAGTGCCACGAGATTCACCACTAACGGTAACGGTTACACCTTGCAGGGGCTGTTGGGTAGTTGCATCCAGAATGCGGCCCTGGATAAGGGTTTGAGAGAATGTTGGTAAAGAAAAGAGGAGAGCCACCTGAAGCAGTAAGGCTAATCTGGCGCTCTTTGGGTTGAATTGTTTCATAAACAATTTTTTAGTTTGAGCAGCAAAAGTATCAGACCAATGTTACGGTATTGTGTTACCGCCGTAAACAAAAAGTTATGATAATGTTAACGGAAAGATTTGTTGGGGATAACCTGTGCAGAGCATCGAATTGGCTGTTTGAATAAAGCTTTTTTTCACAACAAGGAGACGTTGTTGGAAACAATTGGATAGATAAAAAGAAATGATTGTGTGTATTAATTAATGATAGCTTAATACGTACGTAAAGATTAGGTAACAACTGTTTTGGTTATTTGTAATAGGTAGATGTCTATTACTAATCCCAAATATTTAATTGTGCATCTCTTATCCGACTTCATTAACGACGTGCTTTTTCGTTTGCTGCTCAGCAGGACTTCAAGTTTATTATCGCCTTTCAAGTTTCTTAAAATCAGAAAATGAAAGAGGTAAAACGGAAAGTGGACATTGTCGTAATCAGTGATGTCCACCTCGGCACTTATGGCTGCCACGCCAAAGAATTACTTCATTACCTAACATCTATTAAGCCAAAAATTATTGTATTGAACGGCGACATAATTGATATGTGGCAGTTTAATAAAAGGTATTGGCCTAAAAGCCACATGAAGGTTATTCGGTATCTCGTCAACCAAATTACCAGGCGGGTGAAGGTTTATTACATCACGGGAAACCACGATGAAACTCTTCGGAAATTTGTTGGCTTGAAGGTCGGAGGCTTGCGCATTGTAAACAAACTGGTATTACCGCTTGAAGAAGCAAAGCAGGCCTGGTTCTTTCACGGAGATGTATTTGACGTAACGATGCAACATTCAAAATGGCTGGCAAAACTCGGAGCGATAGGCTATGATACACTAATACTGCTGAACCGCATAATCAACTTCATTTCTGAGAAATTACTTAAGAAGGGAAAACTGTCACTTTCGAAGAAAATAAAATCAGGCGTAAAAAGCGCCATAAAGTTTATCAATCACTTTGAGACCACTGCGGCTGAAATAGGCATCGCTAACAAATTTTCTTATGTCGTTTGCGGTCACATCCATCAACCGGAAATGCGGGAGATCACAACCGCACATGGGTCCATCATATATCTCAATTCAGGGGACTGGGTGGAGAATCTTACTGCGCTGGAATACACTGATGGAAAATGGTCAATGATGAAGTTCGATTTTGAAAGTTTTGAGAATGAAGAAGACAAAGAACCCGAGCCTTCGAATGCAGAACTATTCGATAGCATGCTGGAGGAATTTAATTTAATGGCGAAAATTTGAAAATACTTTACGCGATACAAGGCACCGGCAATGGGCATATAAGCCGGGCCCGTGAAATTATACCGCACCTGCAGGAACGGGGGCAAGTTGATACCTTGATCAGCGGGATTCAAGCTGACGTGGAGCCGGGATTCACCGTAAATTATCGCTGCCGGGGCATGAGTTTTATTTTCGGCAAAAGCGGTGGCGTTGATTTGTACAAAACATTTCAGCAAGCCCATTTAAAGAAGTTTTTCAAAGAAGTACGAGGCTTACCTGTAGATGCATATGATGTAGTGATCTCGGACTTTGAACCAGTTTCAGCCTGGGCATGCAAGTTTAAAAAGAAAACTTGTATCGGGCTGGGTCACCAGTTTGCTGTTTTGAATGAGCACGCTCCGAAGCCCGAAAAATCTGATGTCGTAGGAAAAATAGTTCTTAAAGATTATGCTCCTGTTTCGTCCGGCTTCGGTTTTCATTTTGATACATACGATCAAAATATATTCACACCGGTGATCAGGAAAAAAATCAGGGAAGCCAAGCCAAAAAACCTGGGCCATTATACCGTCTATCTCCCTGCCTACAGCGATGATAAAATCATTGCAGTATTATCGAAAATAAAAGACGTGCAATGGCAGGTGTTCTCAACACATTCCACAAAGGCATATACTAGCGGTAACGTACAGGTGGAAAAAATTTCCGATGCAGGTTTCGTTTTAAGTATGGTAAATGCTGAAGGTATACTTTGCGGCGCCGGCTTTGAAACACCGGCAGAAGCGCTCTTC
>JBBQSI010000279.1:0-4917 GCA_038213975.1 Chitinophagales bacterium | reverse complement strand
ACCGGTGCTTACAAAGCCATAGAAATGCGTTTGATTATCCACTTTCTTTTTGATCAGGCAAATCTTCGCATGTACTTTAAGGTTAGGTGAGCCAATGAACACTTTCACGCCCGATTCTTCAAGCTTCTCGCGCCACTCCAGGTTTGCTTCTTCATCAAAGCGGGCACGCAATTCTAAAATCACGATCACCTCTTTTCCATTGCGCACTGCATTGGTGAGCGCATTAATGATATTGGACTGGCGGGCGAGGCGGTAGCAGGTGACTTTTATACTTACCACGTCCGGTGCTATAGCGGCTTCCCGCAAAAGATCAATGAGCGAATCGAAAGAATGATAGGGGAAATTCAGCAGCACGTCCCGCTTTTGGATGATACTGGTTACACTGTCAGCATCTTTTAACAGCGGATGTATAAAGGGCTTTGTCCGGGCACTACCCGCTGCAAAAACGGCAGAGGGAAAGCTCATAAAGTCTTTAAAATTATGAATGCGTGCACCGGATTGCAGGTTGTCCTTTTCCGTTAGTCCCAACTTTTTTATGAGATAGTTCAACAATCCGCTGTCGATGTCCTTATCAAAAACAAACCGTACAGGTTTCCCTTTTTTCCTGTTCTTTAACCCACGCTCAATTTTTTGAATGAGCGATGTCGATATGTCATTGTCGATATCGATCTCTGCATCGCGGGTAACCTTTATGATGTTGGAAGAAAATGTATCGTAGCCAAAATATGAGAAAATATTTGGCAGGCAAAAACGAATGATGTCTTCCAGCAAAATGACAAAACTTCCTTCCTCAGTAGATGGAAGAATCACGAAACGCTGAAGCCGTGTGGGTACGGAGACAAGTGCATAGCGTTGCGGAATGCTTCCATCGCCTTTAGAAAGTTTGCACGCCAGGTAAATCGATTTATCGTTGAGTGTTGGAAAAGCCTGGATGCTTTCCAGCATAAGCGGAACTATGTTGCTTCGAACATGCTCATTAAAGTAGTCGAATAGAAAAGACTGCTGCTCAGGGTTAAGCTGTGTTTCGTTTACAATATAGATATGATCTTTTTTCAGCTCAGAAAGTACGTTGATCCAGGTACGGTTAAACTGCCTTTGTTGCAGGGCAACAATTTGGTTGATTTCCGCCAATATTTCTTCAGGAGACTGCTCGAGATGCATATTTGTTTTGGGGCCCAGTTCTATCATCCGCCTTAGTGTAGCAACCCTTACACGAAAAAATTCATCCATGTTGCTTGAAAAAATCCCCAGGAATTTTATCCGCTCTTTAAGGGGAACTGTTTCATCACCTGCTTCCTGCAATACGCGCCCGTTGAAGGCCAGCCAGCTAATATCCCGCACAATAATTTTTCGCTTATCCATTGATGTCACTTGTTATTTTCATTTTTTCTATAATTGCCGTGGTGGAAATTCCCTCTTCCAAAGTAACGATCTCCACGCTGCCACCCGATTGTAGCACCAGGTCGGCACCTACAATTGTGTGTATGTTGTAGTCTCCACCTTTTACCAAAACATCCGGCCTTATTATTTCAATCAACTCCAGGGGGGTATCTTCTTCAAACAGAACTACCGCGTCTACCATCACCAGCGAGGCAAGCAGCAACAAACGGGCAGCTTCTTCATTCACCGGGCGCTTTGCTCCTTTCAATCTTTTCACTGACGTGTCTGAATTGACGCCAACAATCAGCAGATCACCAAAAGCGGCAGCTTCGGAAAGTACTTTAATATGGCCTTTGTGCAAAATATCAAATACGCCATTTGTAAATGAAATCGTTTTGGAGAGCAACCTATTCCTGTTTATAAATGCTGGTAATTCAGGTTTCAACAAAATTTTCGCCGGTATCTGTTGTATGGATTTCAAGTTTCTTCCTGTTGGTGATTATTAACATAATAAAGCTAAGAATTCCTGCGACGATAACAATTGCAGTAGTGGTACCCCACATAAGCCAGCCAAAAGAAATATTTGCGATACCGTAAACAATCAACACTTGTTGCACTGCTACCGGAAAAGCTCCGATGCCGCCCGGGGATATGATCATGGCGAGCGTCGCCAACGAAAGAATGCTGAAAGCTGCACCTATTCCAAGATGGCTGGTAATGTTAAGTGCCTGGAAGCCAACATATATCTGCAGGAGGTACATTGCCCAAATAAAAACAGTATGCCCGAGGAATGCACCACGCTTGCGCAGATGAATGATAGTTGAAAAACCTTCCTTCAAACCGATTTGTACCTGGCGAAATTTAATGACATGGCGGTGGGCAGCATATCTTTTCAATAACCATCTTGTAAAGACAATAAGCCCCGCCACTGCAGCGAGGAAAATCAGCAACGGTATCAACGAACCGGAACTTGCCTTACCAAAAGAAGAAACTGTTTTCTTCAGAAAATTTCCCACGGTATTCAGCTGCAACAAAATGGTAAACAGCACCAGGATGGTATAGCAAAACAAATCGAATACACGTTCGAGTAAGACACTCCCAATCAACCGGGGAAAGGGAATTTTTTCATACTTGCTTAGGAGCGTACAACGCAAAACTTCTCCGGCACGCGGCACGAAAGTATTAGCAAAATAGCCAGCCATGAGTGCATAAAAAGCATTGGACAACCGGGGCTTATAAAGCAAAGGTTCCATCAGCAATTTCCATCGCATCGCCCTGCTAAGGTGACTAAGCAGCGACATAATGATGACGGGCAGGAGCACGCTATAATTTGCACTGCGCAGCGACTCCTGGAACTGTATCCGCTGGTCGGCCGTCATTTTTCCGAGTTGCCACCACGATAATAGTAAACCAATGGCAAGGAAAAAGAGGTATTTGAAAAATGAAAAAACCTTTTGTTTCATAGAGTGTTTCAAGCGCCCTCGGCCACGTGCAGGTTATCAATCAGCCTCACATCGTTAAGATATGCGGCAACGAGAATTACCACGTCTTCGCTCTGATAATTACCATCAATTGGCAAAAGGTTTTCCGGGTTAGCAATCTCAAGATAATCGGGCTGAAAGCCAGCTTGTTGGAGTGATGTTTTGGCACTGTTCAGTTCGTGGTTGATCTCACCAAATGTGCCATTCAATATTTTGTTGCTTAGCTGAATCAGCGATTTATAAAGCAGCGCTGCCTTTTCACGCTCTTCTTCAGACAGTCGCATGTTGCGGCTACTCATGGCTAAGCCATTACTTTCACGCAGCGTAGGGATGGTCTCAATTTCTACCTTATTGTGAAGCAAGCCTGCGAGTTTGCGGATCACCAGGGTTTGCTGGTAGTCTTTTCGGCCAAGAAACATTTTGTGCGGTTGTACTATTTCCAGCAACCGGGCAACCACTTTGCAGACTCCCTGGAAATGCCCCGGCCTGAATTTTCCTTCAAGCACATTTTCCAGGTGCCCCAGATCGAATACCCGGTCTTTGTCTTTATCCTCCGGATAAATTTCCTTGTCGCCCGGTAAAAAAAGCACATCGCAATCCTGCTCCTCCAATTGCATAATATCAGTGTCTACCAGGTTTGGATATTTCAGGTAATCTTCCTGGTTGTTGAATTGCAGTTCATTTACATAAATGCTGCAAATGGTAAGCCCACAAGATTTCCTGCTGGCTTTTAAAAGTGATATGTGGCCGCCGTGCAGGGCACCCATAGTTGGCACAAAACCAATGCTGACTCCGTCACGGCGTTTTTCGTGCAAGTACGCTTGTAATTCCGCCGAATGCTTTAAGATGATCATAGTCCGTAAACGTGGTGAATATTGAGCCAGAGAGCTTTAACTAAAAATAATCGTACTTTTGCCGCCTGTAAAAAATAACCTACCGGCTAAATTAACTTTTCAAAAATGTCAACAAAGAAAAGAATTTTATTCATTGCAAACGAGATGTCTCCTTACCTGGAGATGACGGAATTCGCTGAGATCGTTAACAGGCTTGCAGTGAAATCGAATGAGAATGGTATGGAAGTGCGTTGTATTATGCCCCGCTTTGGCATCATAAACGAGCGCCGCCATCGCTTACACGAAGTAGTTAGGCTTTCCGGTATCAATATATCTATTGACGGAGATGACTATCCGCTGGTTATTAAAGTAGCCTCTTTACCTAATGCCCGCCTCCAGATCTATTTCCTGGATAATGAAGAACTTTTTAAAAGGAAAACATTGTTCCACGATGAAAATGAAAAATGGTTTAACGATAATGGATTAAGAACTGTTCTGTTTTGTAAAGGTGCGCTGGAAACAGTAAAGAAATTTGGCTGGCCTCCTGACATTATTCATTGCAGTGGGTGGATGACAGGGCTGATCCCAATGTACATAAAGACAGCCTACAAGAAAGAGCCGGTTTTCAGCAATTGCAAAGTGATCTATACGATTGGGCAGAATACCTTTAAAGAAAAACTCGGGACACAGTTTTCGAAAATTGCTGCGATCAATACAAATGTGAAAGAAAAGGACCTTGAGGTGTATAAAGATTCAAACAACGTTGCCATGTTCCGCGGCGGCGCCACTTATGCTGACGCCATCACTTTTGGCGCAGATAAAGTTGATAATAAGTTGGCCGAAGATTTCGCCAAAGTGAGAGGCAAGAAGGTGCTCAAGTACAATGAAGAATCTGATTTAACAGACTATTTACAATTGTATGCCGACCTTGCCAGCAAATAGCGCCCGCGCCATCACATCATTTCTACAAACTTCCTGATCACGTGCCTAAAAGCCAAATGAGAACTGCGTTCGCCGGAATTTTTATACTTTTTATTTTTTGCTGGAGTTGTACTAAAATTGACACCACGTCTATTGGACAGGAGCTAATCCCTGCCGTTGATAATATTCACACTTTCGACACGACCATTGATATAATTGTAAATAATTTCGATTCACTGGAAGGTGAGTGTGTGCCCGTAAGAATATCCGATCAGCAGGCACTCGGCATCATTGAGAATGAT
>JBBQSI010000278.1:0-4929 GCA_038213975.1 Chitinophagales bacterium | reverse complement strand
AGGCGCTCTCATCTCTCTCACGGTGTTTAGTTTTTCATTGGTGATGATTGTATTGAACCAGGCAGCCTCACAAATGAGCAACCGGGTGCTTACCAGTATGATAGAGAATCGTTTTCAGCAAATAATTCTTGGCTTTTATATTGGCACCATCGTATATGCTCTTTTTTTACTAAGTACTATACGTGATATTAACAGCGGCATTTATGTACCTGCATTAAGTATTTACTTGCTTATTCTTTTAACCGTGATTGATATTTTTCTTTTCATTTATTTTTTGGATTATGTAACACAAACAGTAAAATACGACACGGTTATTCATCGTGTGCAGCAAAAAACAATGTCAACAATGAAAGAAAAGTTTAACGGCCTTAAAGAAGAAAATGTTTCCTGGAGCCACCTGCCTTTTATTGAAATAAAATCAGATGAGTCAAATTATTTCCAGGGCTTTAATGAAAAAAAGCTATTGAGGTTAGCTACCGAAAGAAATCTTCATATTTGCTTTTTGTTTAAGCAGGGAACATATTTAATAAAGGGAGTTGTGTTTATGAGGGTGTATGGTATGGGCTTAATTGAGGAAGAATGCATACATGACATATTATCTGCAACAGATTTTTTCCAAGGCCAACCCATAGACAAAAATGCAGATTATGGTTTTAACCAGCTTGCAGAAGTTGCTATAAAAGCTTTGAGTCCGGGTATTAACGATCCCGGCACTGCGGTTATAAGCCTTCATTCATTGTCGGATATACTTGCCTACAAGCTATACCATAACCTTCCTTCCGTCAGGCGCGACAAAGAAGGCGTTAAACGAATTTATATACCATGCTCTTCATTCGATGACATGTTTGAAAAATGCATCCATCCGATTTGGAACTATGGAAAGAAAGATGATTACATTCAAGAGGAACTTGTAAGTATGGTAAAGCAATTGAAAACTGCGGATCATAAAAATTTGTACACAAAAGTGTTTGATAAATTAATAGAGGACGTAGAGAAGCAAAAAGAAATAATGGTTGAAGAAGGATAGTTTTTCGAAGAAAATAAACATTATGGATCAAATACCAACCTATAGGTTTGTCTCATGGGGAATAGAAATAAAAGGTGATTCAACTATTGCCGTCGGAATAGCAATTGGTTTAATGCGTTAAATTTTCTCTTTGCAAGGCATCCAATGAAGATATTATAAAATGTTGCGGACAGGCTGACAAAGCCCTCTTGCCCGGCCTCGAGAGGCGGGGTATCTGGCAATATAATAGGCACTGTTGTTACTGAATCCATCTTGTATAGTATAAGTGCTTACGCTTGGCGTTATCGTCCATATCAGAATTTTCTTAGCCCATCACTTGAAATCAAGCTGGAAGAAAAGTTCCGGTGGAAAGAATCACAAAAAAGTGTCAACTTCTTATGTTTTTAAGCCACCAAGCGAAATTAAATTTTAAATAGACAATATGCTCGCGTCGATATTGTTGCGTTTTTACCAGTGAAGATTCATTACGTTTTTATGATTGATCAGCAATGCTCCTTTCGGAATAGCTTTCATTTTAAAATGGTTTAGCCTATTTTGCGAATGCAAACAAACACGCTTGCTTCGTAACTTATATTTTTAGAGAGACCCTTATTTTATTCTATCTTTTTCACTTCATCACTTTACTCTGGCATACAAAATCGGTTTTGGGTAAACGCGTTTCCGAAATATCCCTATAGCCAGCTATTTCCGTAAAGTTTCTATAACCCCTCGCCTGTAAAATGCTCGCTGCCATCATGCTACGGTATCCTCCCCCACAATGCAGGAAAAAATGTTCTTCAGGATCGATGTCTTTCACCCACTCGTTGATCATTGCGAGAGGCCGGTTGTAAGCATCTTCAACATGCTCCGCGGCATATTCGGTTTCTTTCCGCACATCGACCACTTTATCTTCTCCGATGTGTACCTGCTCTGCAAATTGTTTCGCCGTGATCCTGTTTACGGTATCAGCTTCTTTGCCTGCGGCGAACCAGGCTTTAAAACCTCCTTTCAAATGCCCGATTACATTATCAAAACCTACTCGGCTAAGTCGCGTCACCGTCTCCTCCTCCTGCCCTTCCTCTGTCACCAATAGTAATGGCTGTGTTATGTCTACAATCAAGGCTCCGACCCACGGTGCGAAATCGCCGTCCAAGCCGATGTTGATGGATTGAGGAATAAAACCCTTGCAGAATTCCGTGTTGCTTCTTGTATCTAAAACCAGTGATCCGGTTGTTTCCGCTGCGGCTTCAAATTCTGATGGAGACAGGGAACGCATACCCTGGTTTAAAACGGTTTCAAAACTTTCTATTCCGCTCTTATTCATCGCCACGTTCAAGCTAAAATAGGCAGGTGGCGGTTGCAGCCCTGCTGTCACAGCGTTAATGAAAGATTGCTTGTCAGGCTGATTCAGGGCATAGTTCATTTTCTTCTGGTTACCCAAAGTGTCAACAGTTTCCTTCATCATGTTTTTGCCACAGGCGCTCCCGGCTCCATGTGCCGGATAAACAATCACATCATCTGCCAGCGGCATTATCTTCTCATTCAAACTATCATACAGATGACCGGCCAGGTCTTCCTGCGTCATGTTTGCTGCTTTTTGTGCAAGATCCGGGCGTCCAACATCTCCAAGAAATAACGTGTCCCCACTAAATATGCAATAGTCCTTTCCATCTTCATTTTTTAAAAGATAGGTCGTGCTTTCCATCGTATGCCCAGGTGTGTGCAATACTTTTATGGTAACGTCACCTATGGGAAACTCCTGCCCGTCTTTAGCGGAGATGAATTCAAACTCAGGATTTGCATTTGGCCCGTACACAATAGATGCACCAGTCTGCTTCGCAAGGTCTAGGTGGCCACTCACAAAATCCGCGTGGAAGTGGGTTTCGAAAATGTATTTCAGTTTGACATTATCTTTCTCAAGCCTTGCTATGTATGGATGTACTTCTCTCAACGGATCAATGATAGCCGCTTCGCCATTACTCGTAATGTAATAAGCACCCTGCGCCAGGCATCCCGTATAAATCTGTTCTATGTGCATAGTTTGTATTTTTTCAAGTCTTATAAAGATCTTTTATCTTTTTCAAAAGTTCGGTTATATGGTTACACCGATCTGTTTACGATGCGGTTTTACAAGATGCGATCTCCAATCGTGACGTATCGTCCCTTGCAGGAGACAATACTCGACACCAAACAACGTCGGGCATCTTCTCTCCCTTGAGGACGATGCGCTTTTACAAGATGCGATCTCCAATCGTGACGTATCGTCTTTTGCAGGAGACGATACTCGACACCCAACAACGTCGAGCATCTTCTCTCCCTTGAGGACGATGCGCTCTTAAAAGATGCGATCTGCAATCGTGACGTATCGTCTTTTGCAGGAGACGATACCAACGTCGGGTATCGTCTCTCCCTTGAGGACGATGCGGTCTTACAAGATGCGATCTCCAATCGTGTCGAGTATTCCTCCTTTGCAGGAGAAGATACTCGACACCAAACAACGTTCGGACATCTTCTCTCCCTTGAGGACGATGCGGTCTGCCGGGCAGCAGTGGATACCCCGCTGAAGATTTGTGATTGGAGCTTGAGGCGAAGTAGCAGCAATGCCGGAACTGTCGTTGATGCACGCACCTTAGCTGAAAGCCCCAACTCCTTTTATGATCTCTCTCTAAAAAGATTTTTGCAACAATAGTTAGCGCTACATTTATCCAAAGAATGATTTGCCATGAAAAAAATATTGTTGTTCTTGCTCCTGGTCACACAGGTATTCGCGATGCAGGCGCAAAGCACGAAAGACACGGCCTATGATCCGCAGAAACTTTTTGCGGAAAGCTTTCACATGCCGGAGGGTAATGCCTTCCGCTCAGCAAAAGGCACACCCGGACCGATGTACTGGCAAAACACTTCCAGCTACCTGATACATGCTGCGTTAAGTGAAAAGGATACTTCGGTGACCGGTGATGTGACGATCACTTATACCAATAACAGCCCCGATGCGCTTGATTATCTCTGGCTGCAACTTGACCAGGATATCTTCAAATCCGGATCGCGGGCCGCAGCGGCGACGCGTTACCCGGGCGATTATTTTGGCGTAATGGATAAACACCATGGAGGCTATGAACTTAGCGAGGTGACCGTTATTCAAGCTGGCAAATCGCACAATATAAAGCCGGTGATCACTGATACGCGGATGCAGGTGCGGTTGGATAAAACCATGGCGAAAGGAGATAGTATACAACTCAAAATGAATTTTAATTTTGTAATTCCGCTGGATGGTGCGGGCAGGTTTGGCCGGCAATATACCGCCGGAGGGGTGGTGTACCAGGTGGCGCAATGGTACCCGCGCATGTGCGTATACGATGATGTGGAAGGATGGAATACTTTACCCTACCTGGGCCAGGGAGAATTTTATTGCGACTATGGAAACTATGATTATTACGTCACCGCCCCGGCGGAGATGATCATTTATGGATCGGGGGATTTGCAAAACCCGCGGGACGTATTGACGTCGAAAGAAATTGAACGGCTCGAGCAGGCAAAGAAAAGCGATAAGACAATCACGATTATTGGACCGGATGAAGCGGGCAAACCATCCACGCGACCTGCTGCAAAAGGGAACCTGACCTGGCATTTCACTATGAACAATACACGGGATGTGGCTTGGGCTGCAGGCAAATCAATGATTTGGGATGCTGCGAGGGTAAACCTCCCATCAGGAAAAGCCGCTTTGGCAATGTCTTGTTACCCGGCAGAAAGCCGCGGGGATAGCGCCTGGACGCGGTCTACCGAATACCTGAAAGCGAGTATGGAGATCTATTCCGCAAACTTTTTTGAGTACCCGTGGAATGTTGCCATTAGTAATGCCGGCACCGCTGGCGGCATGGAATATCCCGGCCTGATATTTAATAATTATAAAGAGAGAACTG
>JBBQSI010000277.1:0-4961 GCA_038213975.1 Chitinophagales bacterium | reverse complement strand
AAACTTTGTGATGTACCCGGTCGCAAACTCTGATAATCCCGATATTCCAAATCCAAATACTCAATACATAAGACGAATACCGTTTTTGTTGTCTGAATATCAAAACAATGAAGCGGCCGTAGAAGCTGCCGTTCCACTCCTGGGTGGAGAGGACAAGGTGACGACACCTCTTTGGTGGGATAAAAATTAGTTCGTTTAATTTTAACAAAAAACAGATTCCCCCGGGAGTCTGTTTTTTGTTTAAGCCATCTGAGTTCGATACAGTTTTCAAAAGGGCGGAACAATTTTAAATTTGCAAATGTGTATCGTTATCGAGAGTATGCAATTAAAAAAAAAGAAAAGAAGCTTTTCATGTGCAGTAAGCGTGCAGGAATTTTTATCGTGATTGTTTTTCTGGTTGGCTCCTGTCGACAAAAAGAAGAAAAGCTTTTCACCCTTCTTGGGCACGATGAAACGGGTATCAATTTTCAGAATACTTTTTTTGACGACGGCCCCCTCAATGTTGCCAACTATATTTATTTCTATAATGGAGGTGGGGTAGCTGCAGGCGATGTAAACGGCGATGGCTTGCCGGACTTGCTGTTTACTGGAAACATGGTCCGCAACCGCCTTTTTATAAACAAAGGAAATTTTGAGTTTGAGGATGTTACGAACAACAGTGGGGTTGCGGAGAAGCAAGGTTGGTGTACCGGAGCTACAATGGCAGATGTAAATGGAGACGGTAGGCTGGATATTTATATCTGCCGGAGCGCCGATATAAGGCCTCAACTCCGTACTAATTTGCTTTTTATCAATGAGGGTAATGGCGCATTTACAGAAAGTGGTATTAAATATGGATTAGCCGATACAGGGTACTCAACCCAGGCCGCTTTTTTTGATTATGACAAAGATGGGGACCTTGATTGTTTCATCATCAATCATTCTATCCAGAAGTACACGGCCGGTGTCCAGGAAAATCCTGCGCTTAGAAAAGAGTATGATGCAGCGTATGCATGTAAGCTCTATCGCAATGATGATAGCAAATTCACAGATGTAAGCAAGGAGGCGGGGATTACATCAAGCGTACTGACATTTGGCCTGGGCGTGGCGATTTCAGATCTTGACAACGACGGCTGGCCGGATGTTTATGTTTCTAACGACTTTAATGAACCTGACTATTTATTTCATAATAACAGGGACGGAACTTTTACCGAGCAGTTATCGGCCAGCATGGATGAAGTATCATTATTTTCCATGGGGTCTGATGCGGCTGACTATAACAATGATGGCTATACTGACCTGCTCACATTGGATATGCTACCTGAAGACAATAAAACCATGAAGATGCACAGCGGTGCTGAGAACTTCAACAAATTTCAGCACTTGTTTGAGCGGGGATTTTATTACCAGTACAGCCGCAACATGTTGCAACAAAACAACGGTGACGGTACCTTCAGTGAAGTTGGTCAGTTGGCTGGTGTCTCCAACACAGACTGGAGCTGGTCCGGACTTTTTGCAGATTACGATAACGATGGATACAAGGATTTGTTTGTGACCAATGGTTACCTGAAAGATTATACAGATATGGACTTTATGAAGTATTCTATCGATCGTCTTATCAAATCAATGAACAAAGAGAACTTTGATCCTGTGCCTGAATACATTAAAAAGATGCCGACGAATGCTGTGCCAAACTATATTTTCAAAAACAACGGTGGAAAATCTTTTACGAAAAAAGTTAATGAATGGGGATTTGACCAGGCAGGAATTTCAGCCGGGGCCGCATTCGCAGATCTTAATAATGATGGTGCCCTCGACCTCGTTGTTAATAATTCGAATGACTTTGCGACGGTGTATAGAAATAATGCTCAGTCAATTACAAAAAATCATTTTCTGAAAGTTCTTTTTCAAGGTCCGGCATCTAATACTTTTGGGATAGGCGCGAAGGTGAAATTGTATTGCGACGATGAACTTTATTACCAGGAACAATTTCCCGTCAGGGGATTTCAGTCGACCTCTGAGCAGGAAATGACTTTCGGTATTGGTACGCACACTACTATAGATTCATTGCTAGTAGTATGGCCGGATGATTATGTTGAGAAAATTTCTGATGTCAGGGCTGATCAAACGGTGACGCTTACACGCAAAAATGCAGTTGCAAAATTTATATATGATACAACTGCCAGGCGATCTAACACGCTGCTGTCAGCATCAATTCTAACTGGCGTGGTGCATCGCGAAAATAATTTCAGTGACTTCACGGTTCAAAGTTTATTGCCGCACTATCTTTCGCGTGGAGGGCCCTGCGTTGAAGTCGCCGATGTAAATAATGATGGGCTTGAAGATTTCTTTTTTGGCGCTGCCAGGGGCTTTGCTTCGCAAATCTTTCTGCAACAGAAAAGTGGAAATTTTGCGGCGAAGCAGCAGCCAGTTATCGCTGCAGATGCCAATAGCGAGGATGTGGCCGCTTTGTTTTTCGATGCGAATAATGATGGTGCAGAAGATCTGTACGTAGCTTCCGGGGGGTACGAATATTCTGAAAACGATCCTAATCTCCAGGATCGATTATATATAAATGATGGTAAGGGCAATTTTCGCAGAGATCAGGGTGCTCTGCCAACGATGATGATAAGTTCTTCCTGCGTAAAAGCCGCTGACATTGATGCCGATGGGGATCTTGACCTTTTTATTGGCGGTCGCGTAATACCTGGCAAGTATCCGCTTTCGCCGGGCAGTGTTATTCTACTCAACGATGGGCATGGCGTATTTCAAAATGCCACAAACGCTCT
Organism: Chitinophagales bacterium; assembly: GCA_038213975.1. GTDB lineage: Bacteria > Bacteroidota > Bacteroidia > Chitinophagales > Chitinophagaceae > Ginsengibacter. The sequence goes on along the minus strand of JBBQSI010000277.1, from coordinate 2,193 downwards.
TTGTCCGGAGCTGGAAAAGATCGGCATGGTGACGGATGCAGTGTGGCTGGACGTTAATAAAGATCAGCATCCTGATCTAGTGGTAGTGGGGGAGTGGATGCCGGTAAAAGTGTTCATAAATGACGGCAAGACCTTGTTTGATGAGTCGGCAGCATATATCCACTTTGCCAGTAGTGGATGGTGGAATACCATCGCGGCTGCAGACGCGGACGCCGACGGTGATACTGATCTTGTGATCGGCAACTGCGGTTTAAATACCCAGTTCCAGGTGAGTGAAAAACAGCCTATGACTATCTATTATAAGGACTTTGATGACAACGGCACCATAGATCCGATTGTCTGTTACTATATCCAGGATACTGCTTATCCAATATATTCAAAGGATGATTTAGCCGATCAGTTGCCGGGCATCAGGAAAAAATTTCTGCAGTACAAGCCATACGCAACAGCTAAGATGTCCGATATTTTTTCTGAGGATCAGTTGAGAGATGCCCCAGTATTAAAAGCAGAGATGATGCAAACAGTTTACCTGGAAAATTCCGGCAAGGAGGGCTTTACATTACATACGCTTCCACAGGCAGCAGAAGTTGCGCCAGTCTATGGTATTGTCGCGACTGACTTGAATAGCGATGGTAAATTAGATTTTCTAATGTCCGGAAATAATACCTGGACGCGAATCAAATTTGGAAGGTACAGTGCCAACCACGGCGTAGTCCTGCTGGGCAATGGAAAGGGTGAATTTCGGTATACTTCCCAATATGAAAGCGGTCTTCATCTTCGTGGAGATGTGCGAAGTTTAAAAGAGATAGTCGTGCGTGGAAAGTCCAATATCATAGTTGGCAAGAACGATGCACCAGCGGAAATTATTCAGAAAAACTTTCCCAGGTAACTACATCTTTAAAAAAATATTCAACAGGAATTTTGCATTTTCACGCCAGCGCGTCATACAATATTTCAACAGGATGCATCGCAATTTTCCCCGTACCGTCTTTGATTTGATGCCGGCAACTTGTGCCTGGCGCTGCGATGATGGTGTCAGCATGGCTGTTTCTCACGGCAGGAAACAATACCAGTTCGCCAATCTGCATGGACAGGTCGTAATGCTCTTTTTCATATCCAAATGATCCGGCCATACCGCAGCAGCCGGAAGGAATTGTCTCTACCGAATAGTTTTCGGGGAATGAAAGAATTTTGACTGTACTGCTGAGAGAAGTCAAAGCCTTTTGCTGGCAATGGCCATGTAGTTTTATTTGTTTGGCATCCTGCTTAAATGAGGACGCCGATATTTTCCCGTCATCAATCTCCCTGGAAATAAACTCGTCAATCAGAAATACGTTTTTCTCCAGATTTTTTGCCGCTTCGAGGTTGTGATCTTCAGCCAGGTCAATGTACTCATCTATGAAGGTGAGTATGGCGCTCGGTTCGGTACCTAACAACGGGATATCCTCTGTGATAATTTTTGAAAATATTTCAATGTTTTTATTCGCGATAGTTTTTGCTTTTCTCAGCAGGCCTTTGGAAAGCCACGTCCGGCCGCTTTCCAGGTGAGCCGTCATCAATACATTGTAGCCTAATTTTTCCAACAGTAGAATGGCTTTTTTTCCAATTTCGGCATCGTTGTAATTGGTAAATTCATCACAGAAAAAATAAACAGAACGGCGCTTTGATGTTTCTACCGGATTTTTCTTTTTATGGGAAGCAAACCACTTTCTTAGAGAAACTTTTGCTATTGCAGGGAGACTGCGCTTTTCGGCGAAGCCTGCAAATTTCTTTATCAGTTTTCCACCCAGCGAAGACGATGTTACGAAGTTATAAGCGCCGGGAAACAGCGCACCCATTTTTGCAGAATTCGTAAAGTTGGCGATGAGTTTGGTGCGCAGGGGAACACCGTTTGCATCATAATAGTGCTGCAGAAATTCTGCTTTCAATTTACCAACATCCACATTAGAAGGGCACTCAGATTTGCACCCTTTGCAACTCAGGCAGAGATCCATTACGTCATAAATCTCCTGGTGATTGAAGCGATTTTCCTTTGTAGAATTTGTTAGGAATTCTCTTAAAATATTTGCCCTTGCCCGCGTGGTGTCCTGTTCATTTCGGGTAGCCATGTACGATGGGCACATGGTGCCACCGGATAAAGAAGTTTTCCTGCAGTCACCGGAGCCGTTACACTGTTCTGCATGCTGCAAAATG
>JBBQSI010000276.1:0-5019 GCA_038213975.1 Chitinophagales bacterium | reverse complement strand
AACTGATGAAGATCCGCGTGGTAAGCCTTGACGGAGGCGAGGCGCAGCTTGGGCAATATGTCTTACGCTGGATGTTCAAAGCATTTGAATGGCCACTTTTTTTTGGCTTTGCCGTTCTTAACAGGCAAAACCTGTTTGTCTACATCTTTTTTACCTGCTTCCTGGGAATTGCAGTGATCATCATTATTGCCATCACCAAAAAAAACCAGCGCATAGGAGATTTTGCTGCAAACACGGTGGTTGTAAATGCACGTTCCATGTTTTCCGTACACGATACAGTGTTTATGAATGTAGACCAGGAGAACTATGTGGTGAAATATCCCGGGGTATTAAAACTCAGCGATCGCGACATCAATACCATCAAGAATGTAATTACTTACTACCACAAAACCCACAATCAGCATACCTGTGGCCGTGTAGCTTTTAAAGTGCAGGAGGTGCTGAAGATTAAAGCTGAAGAAGATCCTATTTTTTTCCTGGAAAAATTACTGGAAGATTATAATTACCTCGCAACACGCTAATTGCTAATAGGCCCTGGCAAACAAGACGCGTTCTTTGCTGGGCTTTCCTGTGAGGATGCAAGAGCCTTCTTCGGCTGGATTATCCAGGGGTATGCAGCGAATGGTGGCTTTTGTTTTCTCTTTAATTGCCTCTTCAGTTTCCGGTGTCCCATCCCAATGCGCCGAGATAAAACCTGCTGACGAATCGAGAATATTCACAAACTCTTCCCATGAATTCGCCTGGCGGATATTGCCCTCGCGGAAATCTTTTGCTTTGGTGTAGATACTTTTTTGTACTTCCTCCAACAACGTATTTATGGTACTGGCAAGCCCATCAATTGACACAGTAGATTTCGCCCGCGTATCCCGGCGCGCTACCTCCACCACATTATTGGCCAGGTCTCTTTCGCCAATGGCTATACGCAGTGGTACGCCTTTCAATTCATATTCCGCAAACTTCCAGCCGGTTCGCCGGCTGTCATCATCATCGTATTTCACCCGTAATCCAAGCGCTTTAAAGTCTTTCATCAACACATCCACTTTTTCATCGATAGATTTCTTTTGAGCTTCGGTTTTGTAAATAGGCACAATTACTACCTGTATTGGTGCCAATTTAGGTGGCAACACCAATCCTTCGTCATCACTGTGTGCCATGATGAGTGCACCAATCAGCCGCGTGCTGACGCCCCAACTTGTTGCCCATACATAGTCTAGTTTATTTTCCCTGTCAGTAAACTGGACATCGAATGCTTTTGCGAAATTTTGACCAAGGAAATGCGAGGTGCCGGCCTGCAAAGCCTTTCCATCCTGCATTAGCGCTTCGATGCAATAAGTGTCTTCGGCACCGGCGAATCGTTCGTTGGCACTCTTTATGCCTTTTACTACCGGGAGTGCCATCCAGTCTTCGGCAAACTCAGCATAAATGTTCAACATTTGCAGGGTTTCCTCCACGGCTTCTTTTGCCGTAGCATGAGCTGTGTGGCCCTCCTGCCATAGAAACTCCGTGGTACGAAGGAAAAGCCTGGTGCGCATTTCCCATCTTACTACGTTAGCCCATTGGTTCACTAATACGGGCAAGTCACGATACGATTGTATCCAGGTTTTGTATGTGTTCCAAATAATGGTTTCTGAAGTGGGGCGAACGATCAATTCCTCTTCCAGTTTAGCCTCGGGATCTACAATAATACCATCTCCGTCGGGATCATTTTTCAGCCTGTAGTGCGTCACCACGGCACATTCTTTTGCAAAGCCAGCCACGTGGGAAGCTTCCCGGCTGAGAAAGCTTTTAGGAATGAATAAAGGGAAGTATGCATTCTGATGCCCTGTTTCTTTAAACATCTTATCCAGTTGATCACGCATATTTTCCCAAAGCGCAAATCCATATGGCTTAATAACCATACATCCGCGAACGGCGCTGTAATCAGCCAGGCCCGACTTTATCACCAGGTCATTGTACCACTGGGAATAGTCTTTTTCCCTACTGGTAATTTCTTTGCTCATCTATTGGAGGTTTTCAAGTTCTTAGTACTTAACTCCCCGAAAAAATACGGCCTGTTGCCGGGGCATAATTGTTGATGCAGGAAGTTATGATCTTTAGAATCTGATCACTCAATCTCCGGCTGAAAGACCGGGGCATTAAAGCTAAACCATTAAAACTCATTGATTTGTTTAAACTAATTTTTAACACGACTCCGTTCACAAATCATACTATTGAACCTGTTTTTAATTAAATTTACATACGAACGCCGCAAATGTATAAAACTTCAATTTCAAAATATTATAAACACACTTTCATGAAAAAAGTACATATACCTATCTACGTAACATTGCTGGTTGTGCTTGCAAGCTGCAGTGCGGCTTACCGTTCCGGGCAAACACCGGACGATGTTTATTATTCACCTGCTCCTGCACCGACGGCCGCATACGTGGTGACCGACAACCAAAGAGATCGTGAATCCTACTCTTACCGCAATGATGCGACAGCTGAAGATCTTGCGATCACACGGGGCATTCGTAACGCCCGGTTGCGCAGCAATATTTCATTTTCTATGGGTGTGGGTTCAGCATACGGCATGGGATATTATAATCCATATGCTTATAATCCATATGCTTATAATCCATATGCTTACAATCCATATAATTCCTACGGATACCTGAATCCTTACGGTAGTGGAAAATATGGTTATGGATACAATTCCTTTGATTACTACAATCCGTATGCATCGGGTCTTTATTATGATAGTTATGCAAATCCTTTTTACAGCAACTCATACTATAGCGGCTTAAATCTGTCTCCTTATTACAACTATTACTATCCACAAGCTTATTATTCAGGTAGCAATGCTACACCTGTTACGCGTGGCGCCAGGATGTATAACCTGCGTCCCTACAACACAAACAGCAGTGCAAGAAACAACTCACAGAATACCGGTACCACAGTTTCTCCATCGAATGCTGCGCCTGTCCGGCGGACGACTGTAGCACCGTCCAGTAATAACAATAATCGTGGAGTCGGTAATGCCATCAGGAGAGTATTCGTGCCCAGTGACAACACGAATAATAATGATAACAGGTCAAATACGAGGGTCAACAGATCTTATCCATCTGAAAATACCCGCTCAAACGATAACTCCAGTTATACTCCATCAAGGTCATCTTCTTCGGGGTCAAGTAGCAGCAGCTCGTCAAGTGGCAGTGGCAGTGCTCCTTCAAGAACCTTTAGAAAATAAGCCAGTTCATTTCTTTATACAACATAGCACAAACGCATGAAAGTGTGACATGGGAAAGCTGTGCATGCTTCGACCAAAATTCAAAATCGTTTTTTATGAAAATTGCTACCCTTGCGCTATTCGGCATCATTTTATCCTTACAGTCCTTTGCCCAGGAACCTGCCGATGCCTTACGATATTCATTTACCTCGCAGGGAGGCACAGCCAGGAACCAGGCTCTGGGTGGCGCAGGTGCTTCACTTGGGGGTGATTACACAAGTTTGTTTATTAATCCTGCCGGCCTCGGTTTTTACAAGACACATGATTTTGTAATAACTCCTACGTATTATCTGAAAAATAGTAAGGCTGATTACCTGCAATCGAACTCGGCCTCAAAAGAGAATAAACTAGGTCTCGGTGCCACAGGTATCGTGATTGCAGCTCCTTCCGCTGCTAAATCCATCAAGACGGTGACGTTTGGGTTAGGATTTAATAAGATAGCAGACTTTACTTCAAATACATTTTATCGGGGCACAAACAATTCTTCCACATACTCTGAGAAATACCTGGAAGAACTCATCAACGATAATGTTACCGATCCCAACAATGCCGCTAACAATTATCCCTATGGTTCGAGCCTTGCCTTCAACACTTTTCTTATTGATACACTTGCAGCCGCGGACGGAAGCTTGTTGGGTTATCGCAGCCTTGCCGATCCATCCTATGGTTTGCAGCAGGAAAACAACATCGTGACGAAGGGCGGCATTACCGAACTTGCGTTTGGTGTGGGCGCTAGTTTAAACGATAAATTTTATTTTGGAGGCTCTATCAGTCTCCCGTTTCTGAACTACGAACGAAACGGCTATTATAAAGAATCAGATCTTTCCGGGAATACCGCTAATAATTTCAATTATTTTGAAGCGAACGAATACCTGCATACAAAAGGCGTCGGAATCAATGGAAAGTTTGGAATAATTTATAAGCCCGTAGAGTCCGTCAGGCTGGGCTTGGCTGTCCACACACCAACATTTTACAACCTTACTGACGACTACAGCATTGAGCTGGTGACTGACCTGGATGGTTTTGGCGGCAGCGGGGAAAAGCATCAAAGTTCAATTGATCTTACGGGTAGTTATCTCCAGTCAAAATATACACTTACTACGCCCTACCGCCTGATGGCAAGTGCGTCATACGTGTTCAGGGAAGTAGCTGATGTGACGAGGCAGCAGGGATTCATTACGGCCGATGTTGAGTATATCGATTATAAAAGCATGTCGTTTGCTCCGGTTGATAACACAGATGGGGCTGCATCAGATTATTATAGTTCGCTGAATAATACAATAGACAACTTATATAAAAGTGCAGTAAATGTTCGTCTTGGAGGTGAAGTAAAACTCAATACTTTTATGGTTCGGCTTGGCGGAGCATATTACGGAAATCCCTACGTAAATCAGGATGCTAACCTGGTAAAACTGAGCGGTGGGCTGGGGTACCGAAACAAAGGATTCTTCCTTGATCTCACTTACAGCCATTCGCTGATGAAAGATGTAAACTATCCCTACAGGCTCCAGGACAAAGCCAATTCGCCGGCCTTTCTGAAAAACAATGTCGGAAATGTTATAGCTACTTTCGGATTCAAGATTTAGGGTCACGTATGTTGAGTTGCCCGTTAAACCAGGTGACCTGCCGCTTCGCATAGCGCCTTGTATTCATCTTCATTTCTTCAATAGCAAGGTCCAAACTTATTTCACCATCGAGGTATCTGAACATCTCTTTGTAGCCAACTGTTTGAAGTGCGTTGAGATGCCTGA
>JBBQSI010000275.1:0-5049 GCA_038213975.1 Chitinophagales bacterium | reverse complement strand
TAAAAGGGATGTTGTGAACATGAGAAAAATACGCCAGTTCCATAAAATCCCTGTCTTTTACATTGCCGATGATCAGGTCCATGCTGTCCAGCATTTTCCTCTCAATCAGCCAGGGAATTGGCTTTGTGTAAGATTTTGAATCATATAAAAAAGCTTCGGCTATTTTACCGTTGATACGAATGGTATCCATTGCAAGCTGCGCACCTTGCATAAATTCCACGGCCGGTAGTACGAACCGAGGTACATTATTAGAAGCCTGGCTGGCAGTAGACGAAAAAACTGAATCAAGGTAGAGTGGTGAAAAGACAGCAATACGGAAATGGATCTTAACCGCCTTCACGGTATCCTTTCTCTCATCTTCAAAAATGTAATTTTCCTGGGCGGATACGCGGGCAGAAAAGGAAAAAACCAATATTAAAAGTGCGAAGAAATTTTTCATTTGAGGTGTACGTCCGAGGGCGGTAAAGCTATGCGATTTATTTGCCAAGTATAGTGTAATTGTATCTATTCCCATTCAATTGTTGCCGGCGGCTTGCTGCTGATATCATACACTACGCGGTTTATTCCTTTCACTTTGTTGATGATTTCGTTGGATACATGGGCTAAAAAATCATAAGGTAAATGCGCCCAATCAGCGGTCATTCCGTCAACAGAGGAAACTGCCCGCAACACTACTGTGAATTCGTAGGTACGTTCGTCACCCATCACGCCAACACTTTTCACGGGCAATAAGATGGCGCCCGCCTGCCAAACCGTTGAATAAAGATTAAACTGCTTTAATGCATCTATGAACAAAGCATCTGCCTGTTGCAACAATTGTACCTTTTCTTCCGTCACCTCTCCGAGTATCCTGATGGCCAGCCCCGGTCCGGGAAATGGGTGCCGGTTAAGGTGTTCCGCCGGTAGCCCCAGCTCTGCACCTACCTTACGTACTTCATCTTTAAAAAGCGATCGCAATGGTTCGATGAGTTTCAGGTTCATCACCCCGGGCAATCCGCCAACATTATGATGAGATTTGATGGTAACTGAAGGACCGTGCACCGACACAGATTCGATGACATCCGGATAAATGGTTCCCTGCCCGAGAAATTCGATGCCGGAGATTTTTTTTGCTTCCTCTTCAAAGACTTCAATGAAAGATCCTCCAATGGCTTTCCGCTTTTCTTCCGGGTCAGGCTTGCCCGCCAGCTTTGTATAAAAATGCTCCCTTGCATCTACGCCGGTGATATTCAGCCCCACGCTTTCGCACGAAGTCAATACTTGTTCAAACTCATCTTTACGCAAAACGCCGTTGTCAACAAAAATGCCGTACAGGTTTTTGCCGATGGCGCGGCTAATAAGCGTTGCGGCCACCATGGAATCAACGCCCCCGCTCAATCCCATCACTACTTTCCCATCGCCAACTATTCGTTTTATGTTTTCTACGGTGTCATCAATAAAGTGCGCTGGCGTCCAGTCCTGTGCACAGCCACAAATATTTACCAGAAAGTTTTTGATGATCTTTTTGCCTTCGGCAGAATGGTAAACTTCAGGGTGAAACTGCAGGCCGTAAAGTTTATTATCCCCCTGTTCGTTTCTAAAGGAGGCAATAGGAATAGAGGTTGTAGTACCCGTGACAGTAAATCCTTCCGGTAGCCGGGTAATCGTGTCGCTGTGGCTCATCCAAACATCACTGTTTGTAACCACATTTTCCAGCAACTCATCTGATTGTATTACTTCCAGCCGTGCCCGGCCATATTCGCGCTTATCACTTTTTTCCACCACTCCACCGTATGACCTTGCTGCCAACTGGGCGCCATAGCAAATTCCCAAAACAGGCACCTGCTCATTGATCACTTTAATATCTACTTCCGGCGCAGCGGAATCATTTACGGAAAAGGGGGAGCCCGAAAGTATTACTCCTTTTATATCAGCAGAAATTTCCAGGGATTTATTGAAGGGGATGATCTCGCAATAAACGTTCGCTTCACGCACAGCTCTTGCAATGAGCTGTGTGTATTGTGATCCAAAGTCCAGGATCAGTATTTTTTCGGTCATGTGCTGCGAAGGTAAAAAGTTTATCGAAGTTTGTAAATTGCAACGCCCACACTAAAAACATGTTATGAGAAAGTTGTTAATAACAATCGGTTTTCCGTTCCTTTTAGGTTCATGCATATCAGGAATTGGTCCCGGCGTTTCGGGGAATGGAAATGTAAAATCAGAAGTGCGTCAAATGCAAAACTTTACTGGGGTGCATTCCGCGGGCTCAATAGACGTGGAGATCATCACCGCAGATAAGTATGAAATAACAGTGGAAAATGATGAAAACCTGCTGCAGTATGTAACCACCACGGTTGATGGTGGTGTTTTGCTAATAAGATATAAGGACGATGTAAACATCCATGATGATCATGCAAAAGTTTATGTGACCGCGCCTTCCCTTAAAAAGGTGGTGGTATCCGGGTCCGCAAATATTAGCTTTGATGATGGTCTTTCCAGTGACCGTAAATTCGAAGTGAAGGTTTCGGGCTCTGGAGACATTGAGGGCGGCCTGGATGCGCCTGAAGTAATTGCCGTAGTGAGCGGCTCGGGAAATATCAACCTTCATGGCAGAACGAGGGATTTGGATGCAAGTAGCACCGGAAGTGGCGACCTTAACTTTAGCGCTCTCCGCAGTGAAAATGCACGGGTGCGGATCAGCGGGAGCGGAAATGCCCGGGTTTTTGCGAGCGTTAGCCTGGATGCCAGGACTGCCGGCAGCGGCGACATCTACTACGGAGGCCATCCTAATTCTCCAAAAATCTCTATCTCCGGCAGCGGTTCAGTTACGCCGGAATAAGTTCCACAAGATTTTCTGGAAAGCTTGTCATGTTGTCAGCAGCAGCGTGTGTGGCATCTATTTTGAAAAAACTGTATAAAAAATAATAACACTATGCAAAAAGGAAATATCAGGGTACAAACTGAAAATATTTTCCCAATCATCAAGAAGTTTCTCTACAGCGATCACGAGATTTTTATTCGTGAGCTGGTGAGCAATGCGGTGGATGCTACTCAAAAGCTGGGTACTTTATCATCACTTGGAGAGGCAAAAGGAGATATCGGCAATATTGATATCGTAGTGTCAGTCGACAAAGAAAAAAAGACACTTACCATTTCGGATAAAGGTGTCGGTATGACAGCCGAGGAAGTGGATAAATATATCAACCAGGTAGCCTTCAGCGGCGCTGAAGAATTCCTTGAAAAATATAAGGGGAAAAACGAATCCAACATGATTGGTCACTTTGGTTTGGGTTTTTATTCGTCTTTTATGGTGAGTGAAAGAGTGGAGATTGTGACGAAAAGCTATCAACCCGATGCGCCTGCTGTAAGATGGGAATGCGATGGCAGCCCGGAATACGTGCTGGAAGAAACAACAAAAGAGCAACGCGGTACTGAGATCATTCTGCATATCAATGAAGAAAGCAAGGAGTTTTTAGATCCAGATCGCGTTCGCCACATCCTTGAGAAATTTTGCCGGTTCCTTCCTGTCCCCATAAAGTTTCTAGAAGAAGATGAAAAGGATAAGGAAAAGAAAGAAGAGAAGCAGATCAATAACATCTCACCAGCCTGGACAAAGAAGCCGGCTGATCTGACGACGCAGGATTACCAGGACTTCTATAAAGAGCTCTATCCATTTAGCGAAGCACCACTTTTCTGGATTCACTTAAATGTGGATTATCCCTTCAATCTGACAGGCATTCTTTATTTCCCTAAAGTGAAGCAACGCTTCGAAAATCAGCGGGAGAAAATTCAACTATACAGCAACCAGGTATTTGTAACCGATGAAGTAAAAGACATCGTACCAGAGTTTCTAATGTTGCTGCACGGCGTGATCGATAGCCCGGATATTCCTCTGAATGTAAGCCGGAGTTATTTGCAGGGTGATCCCAATGTGAAAAAGATCAATTCCTACATTACAAAAAAGGTAGCTGATAAGCTGGAAGAGCTTTTTAAAAACGATCGCGCTTCTTTTGAAGAAAAGTGGGATAGCCTTGGCGTTTTCGTTAAGTATGGTATGATCAGCGAGGACAAGTTCATGGAGAAAGCCAATAAGTTCAACCTTTACCAGGACACTAAGGATAACAAGTTTTACACGCTGGAAGAGTATCGCCTGGCGGCCGAAACACTGCAAAAGAATAAAGATGGCAAGCTGGTGATGCTCTATACAAATGACCCGGTACAGCAACATACTTATTTAAAAGCAGCCCAGGATAAGAATTTCATTGTGGTAAAATTCGACACGGTAATCGATAGTGCCTTCGTAAGCCAGATGGAAATGAAGCTGGAAGATGTGCAGTTTGTGCGTGTTGACTCAGACATTACCGATAACCTTATTGACAAGTCGGAAAAGGATGAGAGCGTGCTTTCAAAAGATGAAACTGCGAAATTGAATGAGCTGTTTAAAATTGAATATCCTTCTTTAAAATTGAATGTGGAAGTAAAAGGGCTGAGTGCTGAAGCTCAGCCGGTGATAGCCACACGCCCCGAGTTTATGCGGAGAATGAAAGATATGGCCGAGATGGGTGGCGGAATGGCAAGTTTTTACGGAGCGATGCCGGATGAAGTGAACCTGACGGTAAACGGAAATCACCCTGTCTATCAAAACATTCTTAAAGAATCGAATGAAGAGAACCAGAAAAGGCAGGCAAGGACGCTCGCAGACCTGGCGCTACTTTCACAAGGCATGCTGAAGGGCAATGAACTTACAGAGTTTGTGAACCGCAGCGTGGAGATAATGCAGGGCAAGGAGCCAAGCAGGATCATCTTACAATCGTAAAAAAAACACTGAATTAATTAGCCCCCATTTTTTGGGGCTTTTATATTTTGTCCTCTTCCAGGCAGAGAATGCTCAGCTCCAGATAGGTGAGTCTTTTCAGGTAATAAACCTCGGTAAAACCTGCACTTTGAAAAATCTCTTTATGAAGCGGATTTAGGTAAACGACATATGCCTGCCGTGGTGAAGCCTTCAATGATCTCATAATTTTTTTCACCACTTCCAGTATGATGACTTCGTCGAACGGATTGAAGAAG
>JBBQSI010000274.1:0-5080 GCA_038213975.1 Chitinophagales bacterium | reverse complement strand
GTACGCCTTCATTTTTAAACCCAGTTTTATCTAGAATTTTTTCTGATGCAGTGTTACCCTGCATAACCTCTGCTTCAATTCGATTTATGGTTAGTTGTTTAAATCCAAATCCAATTACTGCTTTTAGTGCCTCTGTCAAATAGCCGTTATTCCAAAACTCTACTTGCAGGTCATAACCCACATTAGCCCGGTGTCGCTTGATAAAGTTGTTAAACCCAATTGTCCCAATAATATTGTTTTGTTCCTTTAGCGAAATTCCCCAACGAATACCTGCTTTCTCAGTAAAGCAGCTGCGAATCCCATCAATAAATTTTTGTGCTTCATTCTCTGTAGTCAATGTTAATATGTTATAGTACTGAGTCACTCTGTTGTCACTAACAATTTAAAGATATCCCCTAGATGTTCTTGTTTAATTTCAATGAGGTCGAGTCTGTCAGTATAAGACTGGAAAAGTATCGAGCATGGTCTTTTTCAAAATTGATGATGTGTCGGAGTGTCAGTTAAGGTTCATGTATTGCTGAAGTGCAGCAGATAAAAGTCCGTCAGCCCGGCTAACTGAAGCCAATTATACATTTTAAAGTTGATGATTTGCACATAACTAAATTTATAATGTCGGGCTGGAACTACAGACTAACTAAAAACGAAAGTTGACACAAGGCTTCCGTCAGCCTGCATTTTTGGCAAGTCTCCATGTTGTGCGTTCGTGCTATTCAATTACTCGTTATTGAACCCAATATCGTTTCCAATCTGGTGTACAATTAGCTTAACAATTCTGCCATTGTTGTCTTTAACTAAATCTGCAGAGACGTTGAAATCATTAAAATAAAGTTTCGTTCACTTATCAAGGTTAATGTTTCCCGAATAGATCTTCTGAATTTTCCAGAAAAACCAGCCTTCTATTTTTTAAAGCAATAAACAAAGCCGTCTGCATAACATTTCCCTACCCGTGTCCCAGAATTGCTGAAAGAATGGGAAATTATGGCTAAGGCAGAATTTGTAGAATAAAGAACACGATTTATCGGAAAAAATATATCAATCATAAGGGCGGGTTCTTGGGGTACAAGTCAGGCTCTTGGCGCAAAAATTTTTACAGCGCCAAAATGTTTTTCAGTCGTTTCATATACTTTGAATTCGCCCGGTGAGCGTAGCCTTAAGTGGTTTTTGGCTATTGTTGTGATATGAAATCTGTCATTAAAAGAATCTTTGTCTTTCCGAAATCTTAATATCGACAAGTTTGTCAGCAAAAACAGCGCCGCCGAAAACTAGCTGGTGGGTGCAAGGACAGATGGCAGCGTAAGAATCGGAAACTCAGACGCAAACAGCATTTCCTTGGTTTCGCTTTTGCCAATAACATTTTCAAAAAAAGAATATTTGTGGGGCTGCATGCCCAGCACTTGTGCGTTATGGGTAAACATGAATTCCTGTAGCCCTTCTGTTACATCGGCGTTCCCGACAGATTTGTAAAAGACATTTGACTCGCCGGTTAGCGGTTCATCATTCGGAGCAGATGGAGCCGGTTTGTCGTAATGGGCGGCGGTGTCTACGTGTACCACATAATATTTCAAAGCTGTGTCCTTTTCCAGGAAAGCCAACGGTTCCAGGTTCAATTTCTCACCCAATTGTTCCACGGCTAATACCACCGTTCTTACTTCATGAAAAGCGGCGGTCTCCGGGACAATGAGCACCGGTATCGATGACTCGCGTGCCAGCGAAAGGGCGGTACTTCCGAAAAGTTTTTTCATAGCCTGCCCTTTTCCTTTCATGCCAACGATGATGAGATCCGCTTTTTTTTCTGTCGCGACTTCAATAATGGTGGCCGTATCGGCTCCCTCTTCTTCACAGATCTCGACATCATCATTTCCACCAAATTTTTCTTTCACGGAGATTAAAGCGCCCTCTGAAGCTGATCTCAGGTCGAAGCGCGAAACGCTCGTTCCCAATCCCGCCGCAGGCGTGGTAACTTTATACCCGTTAAAAAGGATGGTGTGCGCACCGAGCGCTTTCGCCAACGCTAATCCATATTGCGTAGCATTTTCTGCTGCCGTGGAAAAGTCTGTTGCGATGAAGAGCGTTGCCATTTTTTTGTTTTAAAGATATTCAGAATATCGCGTTTGATATGTGACTAAAACGTTACCCTTCATGTCGTTGACACATAGTATTTACCCATGATCATATAGTGAATTGCCAGACTGCTGTGACTGCTGTTTTAATTTCAGAAAGCAAGGGTTTTACGTTGAGGGTTTTACGTTGCGAATATTTGTTGGCCTGCGCTTCTGACCAGGCTTTGGATGTGTGATTCCAAATGCCCGATAGATCGTCAACTGCTTTTTTACTGAGAACGTAATTAGCCATTTTTTCTTTTGGCAGATTTCAGGTTCGCGAGATGTTTTTTCGGACCGAATCTTTTGGCCAATCCGCTGTCGAGTCCATCAGTTATCTCTTTTTTCAGTGAAAGGGCTTTGTTTTCCTCATCTTCCAATAAACGAAGTCCCGCTCGGATTACTTCGCTGGCATTTTGAAATCGGCCATTTGATACCTCATTATCAACAAAGTCTTCAAAATAATCTCCCAATGATATCGATGTATTTCTTCCCATGAACCTGAATTTGCTTTAAAATTACCAAAATTTGGTAATAGGGAAAAGTTGATTTTAGGGAAAGGTTAAAAACCTTTGTCACGCCGCTCGTTCTGTGCAACACGACCTAAGTTTCCTTTTTTCTTTAAGAAAGCGTGAAAGAAAAACTTCTTTCCCATCGACTGAACTTCAATTGAATTAAGCGTGTGAGCTTCCGGTGCAACAAAAGTTTCGAAATGCGGTAGACATTACTTAGCGTATCGCCTCTGCAGCACCTGCAGCTACGGCTCTGTGATCAGCTTTTTCTTTTTTATAGACATTTCTGCGGGTGAAATAAATGGCGGTAAAGACCACCAGCAGGATAGCAGGCATAACAGCCACTTTCAAAAATGTATTGGAACCTGCATAGGCATCAGCTTCGGCTGCAGTCTTACCAATGGCAACGGCGTCGGTCCTAAAGTTATCGTACCATCCACCCATAATTGGCACGATGAGCGCAGTGGAAAACATACCTGCGCCACCCATCAGCGACAGTCCGAGTGCGCCCGTATTTGGAAGATATTCTGACACGAAGCCCAGCATGGTAGGCCAGAAAAAACAGATGCCGACAGCGAAAACGAAGGCAGCGCCAAAGGCCGCCGGGCCGCTAACTATACTCAGCAGGATCAATCCTATGCCTGCAAACAGTGCGGAGAAAATGAGCATGCCATTCGGGTTCAGGCGGTGAACAACGGGGCCGGCAAAAGACCGTCCCAATGCCATCAGCCCGTTTATGAAAACAAGTATGAGAATGCCCGAAACATTGGCGCCCTGCAGCAAAGCCACGATCCAGGTATTCGTTCCCAGTTCCGTGGCGCCAGTCATTAACATACAAACCAGCATGATAAGGAAGAGGGGAGCCAGGCAGGCAGCAAACATTTGTTTGGTACTAACGCCGCTGGTTACACGCTCCGTTTGAGGAAATTTCAATTTAAAAAATAGGAAGCCATAAATGATAGCAGGAATAAATAAAGTGGCTATAAGAATCCTCCAGTCGAGGCCCAGGGTATCTATCATGAGGTAGGAGAGTAGACCTCCGATCACGATACCACCGGGAAACCAAACGTGAAAACGGTTGAGCACGGCCGTTTTCTTTTCGGGATACAACGTTACAGCAAGTGGATTACAAGCCGCTTCCACCATGCCGTTACCTATGCCAATAAACACGGTGCCGACAAAGAGCATCATGGCACTGCTGGCAACGAGGTATATCACGATGCCGGCTATGTGTCCTACAAAAGCCAGCCCCAGCAATCGCTTCATGCCGACAATATCGCACAGGGGTCCACCGAAGATCATAGCCAGGGTGAAACCCCAAAAAGCAGGACTGAAGATCCAGCCGAGTTGTTCCTTGTTGAGGTGGAACTCGGCACTCCAAACACCTTCAAGCGAAGCGCGGAAGGCAAAGGTCATTGCCGTGGTGATCAAAGCAATTCTGCTGGCCAGGAAAAGTTGGTTTCTGTTAATAGTGGTCATGAGATTTTTTGTTTGTCAGTTAAAAAATGGTAAAAAGATCTTTTGAAAAAAAAGTAGCAATGCCGCGAAGTGATTGTTTCGGTAGAAACTTCATTACAAGAATCGTTAACGATTTAAAAGTAGTATTTTTTTTGATCTGCCGAAATCTGAAAATTTACATCTACGTTTTCCCGGCGTTAGCGAAAGACCAACCGATGTGCCAGTCCTCGGGTGGTGTGATCCTAAAAACCTGCAGCACGGCATAGGGACTATCGTACACAGATCAATTAAATTATGAGGCCGAAGAAACCAGGAAGGTTTTGTTGAAGTGCATTCTGATTTGAAGAATCCACTAAAACCTTCCTGGTTTTTAATATGTAGGACCGGCTAAACCAGAAAAGTTTTTTCGATGCCCATGTAAATCGGAGAACCTAAAAAAACTTTCTCTTTTTACCGGTTGCCCACCGGTGCTGTACAGGGCGCAAGATTGATTTCAAAAAAATGCGCGGAAATCGGAATATTCTCCTGGCTCTTTTTATCAACCATTTCCTTAAATGGCTTCCGCCGCAAATAATTCTTTATTTTAGCCTTCCTACTGTCTAGATGGTACAGCACAGTAAAACATGTAATGAACCCTAATTTCCGATTGCTTATTTGAACGTTTATGATTAGAAGAAATTTTATCCAGCAGGCTACTTTAAGCAGTGCTGCACTTTTTACCCAGGGCTTTGGATATTCAAAGGCAGGCACCGGCTCAACAGTTTCCACACCTTTTAATCTGGATTACGCTGTTCATGATGGCATGTTTAAAGAAAACGCAGGACCAGATTTTGTTGACCAGATACAATTTGCTTATGACAATGGTTTCCGCTCCATCGAGGACAATGGATATATGGGCAGAACTGTTGACCAGCAAAATAAAATAGGAGATAAGCTTACAAAGCTGGGCATGCGCATGGGTGTGTTTGTCGTCAATTTTGATAATTGGCCCTTGCACTCATCCCTGACTTC
>JBBQSI010000273.1:0-5083 GCA_038213975.1 Chitinophagales bacterium | reverse complement strand
GTGTAACGCCTGAAAATTTCCATGATTTGATTCGAGACTGCCCGGTAGGCGTCAAAGCGTGGCGGTACAAAAATCGCCTCCCGACACCGCTGGTACGCCTCCCGGCACGGCATCGCGGATCGCACGCCAAATTTTCTTGCTTCATAACTACAGGTAGTAACGATTCCGCGCTCCCGTGAACCGCCAACGATTACCGATTTGCCAGCAAGTGAAGGCTCCTTTACCAGCTCCACTGACACAAAAAAAGAATCAATATCGAAATGGGCGATCATGAATATTCTTCAGCGCTTTGAAGCAGTTTATTTATCGAGGTAGATGTCCAACAATCCGTCCGGAAGAGAAACATTCAGCATCTCCTTGTTGTTATCAACCGACTTTAGCGTGTCTTCATGAAGTGGGATGTAAACCTCCTTGCCCTCCATCATGATTTTGCAAAGCACCTGCATCGGCTGCCTTATTACTTCTACTACTTCTCCAAGTAACACCCCATTGTTACTAACCTGGTAGCCTAAAAATGAAATGATGGCTTTCTTGTTTCGAAGGGATTTGAATGCCTCTTCGGTTAGCCAGGCTTCTTTCTTTAACAGCAACCGCGCGGCTTCTATCGTGTCAACGCCTTCCAGTTGCAGATATGCCTCTCCGGGGCTTTTAGCAGTCAGGTGTTTCACGAAATAAGGAAGAAAGGTGTTGGAGGATGTCTCAACAAAAATGCACTCGACCTGCTTTTTGACCAGCTTTCTTTCTAGCCCATGCTTCATCAACACTTCCCCTTTCAACCCCCGCGTGGCAATTAACTTCCCAACCTTTATGTAGTTCGTTTCACTCACCTGGGAAAGTTAGTAAATAAAAAAGGTGAGCCCTTGCCCACCTTTTTTATTTTTCTCGAAAAATATTAAACGCCCATATATTCTTTAAGCAGATTGCTTCGGGAAGCCGTGCGCAATGTAGTCAGGGCCTTATCTTTAATTTGTCTTACTCTTTCACGGGTGAGGGAATACCTTGCACCGATATCTTCCAGGCTCATTGGCTGGTCAAAGCCGATACCATAAAAGAAGCAGATCACCTCTTTTTGTCTTTCGGTGAGAATGCTAAGAGATCTTTTGACTTCCGTTTTAAGGGAATCCTTGAAAGCGATTTGCTTATCGGCCATATCAGCGTTTCCGTTCACCATTACATCTATAAGCGTGCTTTCCTCGCCATCGCTAAGCGGAGAATCCATACTGACGTGGCGGGCAGACACATTCATCGTTGCTGTCACTTCATCAATATCCATGTCCAGGAAAAAAGCAAGTTCTTCAGCACTAGGAGTACGCTCGTATTCCTGCTCCAGGTAAGAATAGGCCCGGCTGATACGATTGGTCAGGCCAACTTTGTTTAGAGGCAGGCGAACGATCCTGGAATGCTCGGCGAGCGCCTGCATAATGCTCTGGCGGATCCACCAAACACCGTATGAAATAAATTTGAAGCCACGGGTTTCATCGAAACGCTGGGCAGCTTTTATCAATCCAAGATTTCCTTCGTTAATCAGATCTGGAAGCGTGAGGCCTTGGTTTTGATACTGCTTCGCAACAGAAACCACAAATCGGAGATTAGCCTTTGTAAGCCGGTCGAGAGCCTGCTGGTCTCCCTGTTTAATGCGGATAGCCAGTTGCACTTCCTCTTCTGGCGTTATCAGGTCTACTTTCCCGATTTCCTGCAGATATTTCTCCAGGCTTTCGCTTTCGCGATTTGTAATAGATTTTGAGATCTTAAGTTGACGCATGCTCATAAGTTGTATAAATTTATGGGGGGTTACAACACAGCAGTTGGTTAGAATTAGAAAAAAATTACCTGCGTACAAAACGTAATTTATGGCGTTTTAAGTATGTCTCCAAAAAAATTGTTAAGGGTTTTTCCGTGGTTATCAGGGCAGAAAGAGAGAATTCACAGCGACACATTCAGGCGCCACAGGTAATTTGAGAAATTAGTTTGGTTAGATGTTTTTTTTATATTATTGCAGAAATACGTTATTAAAGTTTTTTATAGTTTAAGTAATAAAGATGAGTAAGAAAGTTCAGTATACGCTTGAGTATCCTGTGAGGTGTTCGCCTGTAATTTTATATGATTTCCTCTCCACTTCCACTGGTTTGCAGGAGTGGTTTGCCGATAAGGTAGAAGATAAAGACGGTCACTTTACATTTTCATGGGATGGTTCTTCGCAAGAGGCTGAAGTGGTGGCAAGTGAAGAAAACAAGTCCATCAGATTTCACTGGCTCGACGCTCCCAAAGAAGAGTTTTTTGAATTCAGTATCGATAAATCGGAAGTCACCAGCCAAACTATTCTTATCATTCACGATTTTGCTGAGAAAAAAGATGTGAAAGATCAATCACTACTGTGGGAAACACAGGTGAAAGACCTTTTCTATCGGCTTGGCAATTAGCCGCCTGTTAACGAACTGCTTACATCGGATAAAATTTTCCCGAAATCATTAATCAATTGTTCCGGGAGGCTTTCAATATTTTCCAGGGAATATTTTTTAGCTGCTTTTAAAAAGCCTCTTTTTATTATCTCACTCTCCAGCATTTCAGGGTTGGCCAGTTGAATGTAATGGTCATTTTGAAAGTGATGCTGCCATTGGTCAGTACTGTTGCAAAACCAAAATCCCCGTTCATTTAAACGCGTGGCAAGTTGGGAAATGAAAAATTTCCTGAGGTAGGCATCCCCTGCGACATGGAGCGTAAGGCTAAAAAAGTTACCCCACCAAAACATGGTTCGGATCGCAAATATTTTATTTCTGTCAAAACAGGCGGGATAGTCCAGTATCACATAGGGAAACCCAATGTAATTTTCACCGCGCGATATTTTGCCACGGGCTGCTGTTTGAAATTCAGCGGAAACCTCTGGAAATTTTTCTATAACCCGGTTAAATTCTTCAGATAATCCTCCGAAAAATTTATCGACTTTGGCGAGGATTTCCCGCTTCGTTAAAATCCAGTCAGTCCGAACTATCAGCGCCGATTCGGCTTCTGAAAGGTGTATTTTTGTCGCTTTATCCATTTATTGAATTTTCTGAAAAACTGGTTTGCAGACATCTGTGCCCTATGTTTAAAAAGTTAGACAAATTAATTCTAAAAGCATTCATCGGGCCATTCGTTGTCACTTTCATCATTACACTCTTTGTGTTTATGATGCAAATATTGTGGAAGTATATCGATGACCTCGTGGGCAAAGGCCTCGATTTTTTTACCCTCACGAAATTTCTTATTTACGCAAGTGCCACACTCGTTACCCTGGCATTGCCCATTTCCATCCTGCTTTCATCTATAATGACGTTCGGGAAACTGGGGGAAAGTTTTGAGCTGGTCGCCATAAAATCTTCCGGAATTTCCTTACTGAGGTTTATGCGGCCGCTTTTTATTGTCTCGCTCGGACTCACTTTTGTAGCGTTTCTTTTTGCCAACAATATTGCACCTGTTGCTAATCTCAAATTTGCCGTCATATACAATGATATCTATCGCAAAAGCCCGGCGTTCGATTTGCGTGACGGCGTATTTTATAACGGCTTTAAAGGATTCACCATAAAGGTTGGTCATAAAGAAGCGGATAAAAGCACACTTAAGAATGTTTTGATCTATGAGCAGGCATATGGCCTTCAAGACAATACGATCATTTCAGAAGGGGGGAAAATGTCCGTGAGCAAGGACAAAAAATTCCTTGAATTTAAGTTGTTGAACGGCCACCGCTATGAAGAGAAAGGAAATGTAAATTCTTATCAGACTGAATTCATAAACCTGGGATTTAAAGAATACAACAAGCTTTTCGATCTTACACAGCTCAATATCCAACAAACATCTGACAGTCTTTTTATGAACAATAATAAAATGAAAACACTGCGGCAGCTGGATAAAGATCTTGATTCATTAAAAATAATACCTGATTCCCTGGTACGTAGAAACAAAGTCGAGCTACAGCGATATCTTTTATTAAGGGCGTACCAGGATTCGATCGGAGAAAAGAAAAAAACCCAACAATCTTTGATCGTTGCCAACTTCCCCGGTATTAAAAAGGTGAATGAATTTTCTGAACTGGTTCCGGATAGCCTCGCTCAGTCTGTAAGAGACCAGGCCATGAATACTGTCAGTAATATGCGTAACCTACTCGAGGTCACGGGAAGCGATTTCATGAACCGTAAACAGGAAATTAACCGTACGAGGGTAGAGTGGCATAAAAAACTATCTCTATCTGTTGCTTGCCTGGTTCTATTCTTCATTGGAGCTCCACTTGGATCCATTATCCGGAAAGGCGGATTAGGAATGCCCTTGGTGGTGGCTTTGTTATTTTTCGTGATATTTTATCTTCTCTCAATTTTTGGAGAAAAATTTACGAAAGACAGTATTCTTGATCCAATCACAGGCACATGGCTGCCTGTAATTGTTTTGACGCCTATCGGCGTTTTTCTTACGTATAAGGCGATGCATGATTCGCAATTATTCAACAAAGAATTTTATTTGAGGATGGTAAAGCGTGCCAGGAACTTTGTTACGTCGCGCCGGAAAGAGAAAATTACGACGGAAGGAGTCGCCTAAAATAGACTCAGCCTTTGCAAAGAAGTATCTGACGATACAACTGTTACAAAGGCTGATGTTTTGCAAAGCAATCTGGTGCAAATGTATAAACTTCAATTTACCAATTGCAATAAAAAATCAAAAATTTTATCTCTTCCATTGGTATTGGTTTTTAACTGCGCTCTTATGTAAAAACCACCAGTTTAAAAGTTATATTTTCGTCAACATCACATAAAAAATATTCAATGGAAACTTGGAAGGACTACCAGGAAAAAAACAAGGACCGCTTTTTAAAAGAGATGATGGATTTGCTACGAATTCCTTCCGTCAGTGCCAAGAGTGAACATAAGAAAGACATGCTTACATGTGCCGAGGCTGTAAAGGACAGCCTGCTCGCGTCGGGTGCGGATAAAGCCGAGGTACTCAACACTGACGGGTTTCCTGTAGTATTTGGAGAAAAAATTATTGACAAAAAAAAACCGACAGTGTTGGTTTATGGGCATTATGATGTGCAGCCACCCGATCCATTGGAATTATG
>JBBQSI010000272.1:0-5108 GCA_038213975.1 Chitinophagales bacterium | reverse complement strand
GATAATTTTTACCATCAAATCATCATTAATGAAATGAATATTGTTAACTATATTGATGTTGCTGTAAACGGCATTGAAGCTATAGCTTATCTCAAAAAGGAAAATCGCATTCCACCAGACCTTATATTTTTAGACCTAAATATGCCAAAAATGAACGGATGGGAATTTTTAGAACAATATAAAAATTTAGATATAGCAAAAAAAGCAAAAGTGCTTATTGTGATTTTAACAACATCAGCAAACCCCGATGATATAAAAAAGGCAAATGAGATACAAGAAGTAACGGGCTTTGAAACAAAACCATTAAGCAAAGAATTGCTGACGGAAATTTTGCACGAACATTTTAAGGACTACTTATGAAATATGAAAAGACACTGTGGTGAGAGTAGCGTATGATTTTGCGGTAATGGCTTCTATAGATTATTCGTTCGGGAATATAAAACAACACATAATTGACTTCGCTAACTACATGCAAAAAAAAGAACCCCGAAATGAGCGATTCAGGAAGTAAATGCCGATAGAGTTCAAAGGTCAGGATCTAAAGAGAACTGCAATTCATTAATACTAAAGTTTACTATTGTGGCTGAACAGTATAACAATGTTACCTGTCGAAAGTATTGATCATTTGCTTCAGAACAACACGTATTTTTGCAGTTGCTAAAAAACCTCAAAAAATTTTATGGTCTTATTTGCAGAAGATGATGAAGACGATCAGGAATTCATAACGCTTGCTTTTAATAAGGCAACCTCAGAGCATAGGTTACATATAACCAATAACGGGCAGGAAGCGATGGAGTATCTTTCTAATTTACCTGAACAACACCTGCCTTGCCTTATTGTGCTTGACCTGAATATGCCTGTTTTAAATGGCGTACAAACGCTGGAAGCCCTGAAAAAAATGGACAGGTATCAGGATATTCCCAAAGTAATTTTCACTACTTCAGATTCAAGCGACGACAGGGCAAAATGTCTCGCAATAGGCGCCAACGGCTACGAAGTGAAGCCTCATAACATGAATGAAATTGTAAACACAATAGAAAAGCTGCTTCATTATTGCAAGTAAGGAAACGGATAAAATTATTTTCTTACAATCTTCTATTTTCTTATTTTCATTCACATCATTCGTGACTTTTCATTCTCCCTTTATATAAATCCAAATCAATGCCGATTAAAAACATACTATTTGTTGATGATGATGAAGAGGATAGTGAATTTTTTACAACTGTGGTTAAGCAGATAGCTCCAGCGATAATTGTTACGGTAGTTTCTAATAAGGAGGAACTCTTTCATCATTTACAACAAGACAAGCCCGAGATTGTTTTTATAGATTCCTTCCTCCAAAACGAATCAGGCCATCAAAGCATTCAGGAAATAAGGGCTAGTCCTGGTTTTGCACAGTTACCTGTCATTATGTACACAGGAGCGTCAGATGCTGAGAGTATAACCTCAGCGTTTGAAATGGGTGCTTCTTCCTATATCGTGAAACCTCACTCCCTGGCTGAAATAAAAAATGTCTTGCAAATCATTTTACATAAAGATTGGGATGTAAATAGTTCTCCGCAGAAACAATATTACATGAACCAACAATTCCACAACTTCGAGGAGAGTGTTGAGATATGCAACTAATAAATCCGGGCATAGTTTTAAAGCTTACACGTTCATGAGTATTCATTCACACATTGAAAAAGCGAAGGAAATTGCGCAGAGCATTGTGTTGAAAGAAGCTGTTGTGGCCGACAAAGAAGGTACGTGGGTAGCGCAAAGCATGACCGCCCTTAAAGAATCGGGACTAACAGGTTTAATAGTTCCCACGAAGTATGGTGGAGCCGGACAAGGGCTCTACGCTTTGGTACGGGTATGCGAAGAACTTGGGAAAGCGTATTCGTCTGCAGGCTTGTGTTTTGGTATGCACTGTGTAGGTACAGCCGTTATAGCAGCTAAGGCAACGGACTGGCAAAAAAAAACCTACCTGGAACCAATTGCTCAGGGCAAACATATTACGACTCTAGCCTTGAGTGAGCCCGGCACAGGAGCTCATTTTTATTTTCCGCAAACGCCATTATTGCCGCTCTCTAACAACAGGTTTTTAATTAATGGCGGAAAGACCTTTGTTACCAATGGAGGTCATGCAGATTCTTACGTTCTCTCTACACTTGCGGCCAGCGATGATGCACAACCCGATGAGTTTTCCTGTGTTGTTTTGGACGAAGGCACAGAAGGAATGCAGTGGGGGAAAGATTGGGATGGATTAGGAATGCGGGGCAATTCATCACGGTCACTGCAACTGAATAATGTTCAAATTAGCAGTAAGCATATTTTGGGCGAAACAGGCGACCAGCTTTGGTATATGTTTAATGTAGTAGCGCCCTATTTTTTAATAGCTATGTCGGGCACTTATTTAGGCATTGCCGAAAGAGCACTTGACGAGGCAAAGACAACGCTGGCAAAAAGAACCTATTCGCATAATGGTACAGGACTTGCGCAAGTATCACTCTTACAACATCGTTTGGGAACGCTTTGGGCAAGGGTAGAGCGTACCCGCCAGCTAATTTACCATGCGGCTTTATTAGGTGATAAAGACGACCCGGGGGCCACAATTGCTATCTTATCGGCAAAAGCCGAGGTAGCCCATTGTGCAGTAGATACCGTAAATGAAGCAATGACATTAGCTGGAGGCATCGGGTATCACCATAATGCAACACTCGGCATGTTACTGCGTGATGCAAGAGCAGCGCATGTGATGGCGCCTACAACGGATTTACTGTATACCTGGATAGGCCGTTCTTTATTAGACCAACCCCTTCTATCCGACTAAAACAACCCAAGTGGAAGGAACAATCATTTACATCGGGCGGGAACTGGGTATTGAAACTGCTTCATTAAAAAATTTATTTCGTATACGTCAGGTTTCATCAGCGGAGGAAGCAATAGCGCAAAATTTGCTATTAGAAGCTGCCGTTTGCCTAATAGCTGCGGATATTACTAATCCTGTCAGGGAAGTCCAAAAGATACACAGTGCTGATGTTCATTTGGCGATAATTCTACTAGTACTTCCAAATCAAATTACAAGAGTAAAACAGGCTGTTCAATTTGCTCCTTTTGTTGGAAAGAACTTACTGGTTGTTTCGCTCAGCCCTGAGGTGGATCTTGCAACCATCTGCAAAGGCGCCGCACTGAGAACGAAGCAAAAAAGAAATTTCCGCCGCATTAATCTTCATCCTGAACAGGAAGCTGCCACTATCAAAAAAATAGCACCGGAACAATTAGGTACTTTTTTAGATAATGCACCCATTGGGGCTGTGTTACTAAACGATGCCGGCCAGGCAATCAATTATAATCAGCAGGCGAAAAATTTTTTTCCGACACTATCACTTGCAAATGCGGATTTTAGCCATCTTTTTAAGCAACAGGAAGCCATAGCTATTCAGGCTTTCATACATGATGGTCATCATCCTGAAATCAGAAAGGAATTTACTACTGGTCAGAAAATAATGGAGATAACTTCTTCCGAAGTGTATAGTGAAGATGGACAAAAGCATTTTCTTTTATTGCTGAATGATGTCACCTATCAACGTACCGAATCAAAACGAATTGAAGCTATATTGGAGGCGTTGCCACAAATGGCATGGACAACAAATGCAGCAGGAGAGGTAGTGTATTTTACACAAGGCTGGTATCACTACACGGGACAAACGCCTACTGAAGCAAAAGGTTCCGGTTGGCTTTCCGTCATTTATCCTGATGACATAGATACATTGTCAGAGCGATGGAAGTCTTCGCTTCAATCGGGTAAACCTTTTCAACAGGCAGCACGTTATAAAAATATAAAAGGCGAATACCGCTGGCACCTCGCAAGGGCATCGGCTATAAAAAATGAAAATCAGGAAATAACCCTGTGGGTGGGAACCTGCACGGACATTCATGATCAGATTTTAATAACCGAAGAGTTGGAAAGAAAAATAAAAGAGCGGACGCATTCGCTTGAAGTTTCTAACAGTGAACTGGAGCAGTTTGCACATGTATCGAGCCACGATTTACAGGAGCCGCTCCGCAAAATCAGAACCTTTGCAGAATTGCTGAAAGAAGAATCGTATGAATGTTTAGACGATACCTCAAAAAAATATTTAGACAAAATAAACAGCACGGCAGAGCGCATGAGCAATTCGCTGAAAGCTTTACTTCACTTCACCAAAATGCACAAGGAGGAAAAGTTTAGTGTGGTGAATTTGGAAGAAGTAGTTGCGCAGGTGCTGGTTGATTTAGAGTTACTGATTACGCAGAAAGGTGCCGCTGTTTATATAGAGCCACTACCACAAGTAAAAGCTATCCCAATACAGATGCAACAGTTGTTTTATAACCTTATCAACAATGCGCTCAAATTTTCGAAGAAAGATGTGCCACCCCAAATTGAAATCACATCAAGGCAATTGTTAGAGGAAGAAGTGCTGCAATATCCTCGGCTCATTCGTTTAAAAGAGTACTACGAAATTGTTGTGAAAGACAATGGTGTTGGCTTTGACCAAAGCCACGCCGAAAAAATTTTCACCATTTTTCAGCGCTTACACAAAAAATCTGAATACGAGGGAACCGGCATCGGTCTATCGCTGGTAAAGAAAGTAGTAAACAACCACAACGGAGAAGTGAAGGCAGTTTCCGCTTCGGGACAAGGCGCTGCCTTTCATGTGATTTTACCTTTGGAGCAGGGCAATTGATAAAGGTGTAATACTCCTTGGAGCCTGTTTTGCCAAGTGGGAAGCAAAATGTCGGGCAGCAAAAAACAGCCAATCGCTTATATACAAAAATCAAAGAAAATCAATTTGGAAATGCTCCGTAGGAGCAAAATGTCGGTAGCGAAAGAAAGATAAAAGATGGTCAGCGTGCCGTAGGTACGCAAGATTCTTATACAATCAATTTGGAAATGCTCCATAGGAGCAAAATGTCGGTAGCGAAAGAAAGATAAAAGATAGTCCTGCGTGCCGTAGGTACGCAAGATTCTTATACAATCAATTTGGAAATGCTCCGTAGGAGCAAAATGTCGGTAGCGAAAGAAAGATAAAAGATGGTCAGCGTGGCGTAGGTTCGCAAGTTTCTTATGGAATCGAGTTGGA
>JBBQSI010000271.1:0-5121 GCA_038213975.1 Chitinophagales bacterium | reverse complement strand
AATAAATGCATGTAATTGTATTTATATAGGAAGTGATAAATGGATTGGCTACAATACAGATATCATCGGCTTCGAACGGTCCTTTGTTCCCCGGCTAAAGCCTCACCACAAAAGGGCGTTAATATTAGGAACAGGAGGCTCATCCAAAGCTGTAGCTTATGTACTTGAACAAAAGGGAATTGATTATCTATTTGTTTCCAGGAAAACTACGAGAGTTTCGGAAGTACCTTATTCATCTTTGCCCGCACTCTTTTCAGACTACACCATCATTATCAATACTACCCCTGCCGGCATGTTCCCCCACGTCGATGAGGCTCCGGCAATTCCCTATCAGCTCCTTTCGTCCAGGCATTACTGTTATGATCTAATTTATAATCCGGAAAAAACTAAATTTTTGCAACTGGCGGAAGCTAACGGGGCGTTGATTAAAAACGGCAGCGACATGCTTCGGGTGCAAGCTGAAGAAAGCTGGAATATCTGGAATAAGAATTACTGAACAACTCCGGGTTTAACTTTCAGCGTTTTCTCTTCAAATAATTTATTAAACAAAGGACTTTCAGTTCTTTTTATTTTATCCCAGAAAGTGAAATACAATCCATAATTGTATTTAAATTGTTTGTGATGAAGAGAATGGTGGGATGCTCCTATTAACCATCTTCCCAAAAAATGCCGGTGAAAATTTTTTGGATAAAGTTCAATATCCAGGTGATTGACAACACTGCTAATGGTCATGAGCGTTAGCTGAGTGATTATCACATAGTAATGCACGGGCAATATCATCAGCATTATGGGTAAAAATATTGCCTGGAGACCTGCTTCTATTGGATGAAATGAAAAAGCAGTAAATGGTGAAGTAATGTTACTGTTGTGGTGAACTTTATGGACAAGCTTGAATATGGCGGGGCGATGCATCCATCGATGAATAAAGTAATAATAGGTTTCATGTGTGAATAACAAAATTAGCAGGCTAACCGGGAGATAAACGAAACCATAGTCACTCACATTCTCATAAACCCTTGTATAACCCTTTTGCCAGGCAATAACAGTCGCACAGCCTGCCACAGCAAAGATCAGCGATGAAAGGATACTCCACCTTATCTCCGTTCTCAGTTGATGCCGGGAATAAACTTTTACATTGATTTTGCGTTGCCGCCACTTTTCCGGGAACCAAAAATAAAACACCAAATAAAATACCCCGGCTATGAGGAAATACCTGCCGGTAATTACCACAAAAAAACTCATGATCAGTAAAAAAATCCACACCGGTGCTGACAGGTCGGGCATTGCCGTATTCTATTTAAGATGCAACAAATTTAGCTAGGATTTGGGTAAAAGATCACTTTCATTCTTCTCTACGTGCTATGCTTATTGCCTTCTTGACAACAAAAAAAAGGATATTGAAAAACGAGTGACCTTATTTGTTGCCTTTGCTTCCATTGGATTTGCTGCATGTATCAGTGCTGAGAATTCCTCTATGGGAACGTCAGACCCCACCGTTTCGGGTTCAACTAGTGAAAATGCGTCGCAAACGAGTTACGTTTCTCCCTATATGGATTAAAACAAATTCACCGGTGAATATAGACAGGGATCGCGTTAGTAAAACTTATCTCAACAGGGATGCCAGGCAACCCTCTTGGATATTATTACAACCCATTCACAACGGACCACTTTGATAGCAGGGGAAGAATAGTAAACGGCGTCTTGGTGCTGACTGATGGCGATTGTACCATCGGGGAGACAAGGATTAAAACGAATGACTAGGCTTTTAAAACTAAATAAGACGATATGAAAGTAAGAAGTACAACGACGGCACCAAGATGAAAGATGATGATATAAAGATCAAGGATAAAGATGGCAAGTACAAGGAGAAAACGGATAGTACCAAGGTTAAAATCGAAGATGACAAGGTAAACGTGAAAGAGAAATAATAATTCATTAATGCACGACAAAAAGCCTCCGGTCGGGAGGCATTTTTACTGAAATTATTTTTCTAATCGTGATTATCTCCGCCGAGGCTGTATTCATTGTTTTCCTCATCTTCCTCTCCAATATCCTCATTTTCATCGTCGTCACTTGCTCCCGGTACATCGAGCCCAGATGCACTAATATTATGCTTGAAACTCTCTTCATTCAGCGGATCGCCGTCATCGTCTAAGCTATCCAATGCTGCCCTCTTGAGATTTACATCGTCCTTAGAGGTAGTTGTGATTGCTGAACTCTCCAGGTCTTCTAACTCCCTGGCTGAAATATCCGACGCAGTGCTGTCGTTATCAAGTACATTATCATTAAATAAATGATCGGCTTCTTCATCGGCAGAAGAAATAGTTGTATCTGCAAGTTCTCCGAGCGGCGCCGGTTTTATATTTTCCTGGCCCGGAATATCGCTCACTTCTGGCAGATCCATACTGGTAATTTCTGGTTTTAATTTCTCCGAATCTTTTTCGGAATCGGGGAGATCGGTATTCTTGTCTTTATTATTCATCTGAAGTGTTTTTAAAACATTTGAAAATTTGGTGCCAGTCTCTAAATTTTTTTGCCATAAACATTGTAATCTCCGCTTTAAGAAAATTTAGAACTTTTTTATTGCTATTACCTCTATTAACCCTACCTTCGCACTCCCAAAAAACAAATTGGTTTAAAGTTCTTTAAAATGTCGCAAAGAATACGGATAAAACTTCAATCGTACGATCACAACCTGGTAGACAAGTCTGCAGAGAAGATCGTAAAAACCGTTCGCAATACGGGGGCAGTGGTAACAGGACCAATTCCTTTACCCACGCATAAAAAGATTTTTACCGTTTTGCGTTCGCCGCACGTGAATAAGAAAGCACGTGAACAGTTTCAACTTTGCACCCACAAGCGATTGCTGGATATTTACACCAGCACATCACGTACAGTGGATGCCCTGTCGAAGCTGGATCTGCCTTCAGGGGTAGATGTTGAGATAAAAGCGTAAGCCCCGGCTGAGCTTTAAAGTTCTTAAAAAAATTGTAACACCCATCTCCGCATACGTCCACGTATCTGCGGAGCGCTGAGTATAAATAATAGAAATGAAAAGTATTATTGGAAAGAAAGTTGGCATGACCAGCATTTTCGATAGTAGTGGCAGGCAGACTGCTGTCACAATCATCGAGGCGGGTCCCTGCGTGGTTACCCAAAAGAAAACAGTAGAGACTGACGGCTATAACGCCCTACAGATAGCCTTTGGTGATAAGAAAGAAAAAAATATTCGGCTCTCAGAAAAAAATCACTTTGCCAAAGTAAATTCTCCGGCAAAAAGTCACATAAAAGAAATTCGCGATAGCGACTCAGATTTAATTCCTGGTGACACCATTGGGGTTGACATCTTCACCGAAGGTGATAAGGTCACCGTTGTGGGTACTACCAAGGGAAAAGGCTTCCAGGGTGTTGTAAAGCGCCACGGTTTCCACGGCGTTGGTGAGCAGTCGCACGGTCAGCACGACCGTTCACGTGCTCCCGGCTCCATTGGTGGTTCTTCTTACCCAGCCAGGGTTTTTAAAGGCATGAGAATGGCCGGCCGTATGGGTAATGCCAGGGTGCAGGTGAAAGGGCTGAAGGTCGTGAAGATTTTCGCGGACAAAAATTATATCCTCGTTAGCGGTTCGGTTCCCGGGCATAACGGTTCCATTGTTTTAATCCAGAAATAACATGAATCTCGAAGTACTAAATAAAGACGGAAAAAAAGCGGGCAGAACGATAGAATTGCCTGACGAAATTTTTGCAGCCGAGCCGAACAATCATGTGATATGGCTCGCAGTGAAGCAATACCTCGCTGCCCAGCGGCAGGGAACACACAAAGTGAAGACGCGTGCAGAGGTAAAGGGTTCTTCCAGGAAGCTACATAAGCAAAAGGGTACGGGAGGCTCCAGGAAAGGTAATATCCGTAACCCACTTTACAAAGGTGGTGGTGCTGTGTTTGGGCCGAAGCCCCACAAGTATGATATAAAACTTAACAGGAAGGTGAAAGACCTTGCACGAATAGGAGCTTTTAGCAGTAAAGCGAAGGATAACAAGATCGCCATTGTTGAAGATTTTTCTATGGATGCTCCATCTACAAAAGAGTTTGCAAAGATCATTGGTGGTTTGCAAGGCGAGAGCCGCAAGACCCTTTTTGTAATGCCTGAGCACAGTGAAAATCTTTATAAAAGTTTCAGGAATATCGAAAATGTTTGCGGCACTTTATTGAGCGACGTACACACTTACGAAATCCTCGATGCGGATACAATCATATTCACGGAAAGTGCAGCGAAGATCTTCGCTGACGATGCTGAAAAAGATGAAAAAGTAGGTGAGGAGAAAGAAGCGCAAGACGCATAACATTAATAGCACAAAGAAGCAACTATGAAATCTTCGGAAGTTTTGATAAATCCCGTTCTCTCTGAAAAAGTAAACAGGCTCACAGAAAAATTCAACAGGTACACTTTCGTAGTGAACAGGAGGGCGAACAAGCTGGAAATTAAGAAAGCAGTTGAAGACTTTTACGGGATCCAGGTAACGAATGTGAACACGATCGTTGTACCATCGAAAGTGAAGCAGCGTAATACCAAGGCCGGATTGCTTACTGGCAGAAAACCTGCTAAGAAAAAGGCAATTGTAACAGTTGCCGAGGGAGAGACAATTGATTTGTACAGCAATATTTAATAGAGACACAAACCAGTTCTGATAAAGTAAGAAGTTATGGCTTTAAGAAAATATAAACCAACAACAGCAGGCACCCGGTGGCGAATTGGTAATGCCTATGCCGAAGTGACTACTAATGTACCAGAGAAGAGTTTGGTTGAGAAAGTGCACCATACTGCCGGTCGCAATTCACAGGGCCGCAGGAGCATGCGCTACCTCGGTGGTGGCCATAAGCGGATGTACAGGATCATTGATTTTAAAAGAGACAAGAAGGACATTCCCGCTACAGTAAAAACGATCGAATATGACCCAAACCGTAGTGCCTTTATCGCGTTAGTGTCCTATTCTGATGGTGTAAAAAAATACATCATTGCCCCGCAAGGTTTGCAAGTGGGCTCTACCATCATTAGTGGAGACGCAGTTGCCCCAGAGTTGGGAAATGCGTTGATGCTGCAGAATATTCCTCTTGGTACTGTGGTT
>JBBQSI010000270.1:0-5134 GCA_038213975.1 Chitinophagales bacterium | reverse complement strand
ATAAAAGAGGTAGCGAAGATAAAAACGATCGCTGATGTAAAGTGGGACGGCAAGCCCGAAAATATTACTCCCCTCGGCGAAAAAATGGATGCCGATTACATAGACATGGTGAAAGGATTGTCTGTAAACCCGGAGATTTGTAAGGAGCAGCACGATCTCAAAATAGTTTATACGCCCATTCACGGAACAGGAATAGAACTGGTGCCCCGGGCACTGGCAGCCTATGGCTTTGATAATGTACACATCGTAGAAGAGCAGGCTGAGCCGAATGGAAATTTCCCTACGGTTAGCTACCCCAACCCGGAAGAAA
The DNA here is from genome assembly GCA_038213975.1 of Chitinophagales bacterium. GTDB lineage: Bacteria > Bacteroidota > Bacteroidia > Chitinophagales > Chitinophagaceae > Ginsengibacter. The sequence goes on along the minus strand of JBBQSI010000270.1, from coordinate 4,824 downwards.
AAGAAACGATGAGCATTGCGCTTGCTAAAGCAAAAGAGATCGATGCAGACATTTTGCTTGGTACAGATCCGGATGCAGATCGTGTAGGTATTGGCGTGAAAAATAATGAAGGTGAATGGGTTCTCTTAAATGGTAACCAGACGGCCCTCCTGGTGTTCAACTATATAATTGAAGCAAGGAAAATTGCCGGGATAACAAAGCCGAGCGATATGGTGATAAAGACTATTGTGACAACTGACATGATTGATGCCATCGCAAAAAAAGCCGGTATCAGTTGCTACAATGTACTCACCGGATTTAAATGGATTGCTGAAATGATTCGCCTAAAGGAAGGAAAAGAAAATTATGTAGTTGGTGGTGAAGAAAGTTTTGGACTGATGGTTGGAGACAAAGTGCGGGATAAAGATGCCATAAGCGCCGTGGCCATTATATGTGAAATGGCTGCTGTTGAGAAGAGTAAAGGCAGTAATCTGTTTACTAAACTGGTAGAACTGTACAGCGAATATGGGTTGTATAAAGAAGACCTCATTTCTATAACTAAGAAAGGAAAGGACGGAGCAGCTGAGATCGCTGAAATGATGAAGGAATATAGGAACAATCCACCTTCCGAAATTGCCGGCAACAAGGTTACACATGTATACGATTACGATCAAAGGATCAGTACAGACCTGGGTTCAGGCAAAACGACCCCGATTGAGTTGCCCAAGAGTAACGTGCTACAATTCATTACAGAAGATGGCAGTAAGATTTCAGCCAGGCCAAGCGGCACCGAGCCTAAGATCAAGTTTTATTTCGGTGTTAAAGAGCCGCTGAACGACAAGAATAAATTTGGGGAGGCAGATGGGAAAGCGGGAAAAAAAATTGAGGATATCATCACCTCTATGAATCTCCGTTAGTCTCCGGGCGTGACGCTTGATAAGTTGTTAATAAGCTGGTTCTGTTGAAGATTTTCCTTCAGAAAAGAGATTTTCAAACTTGAAAAAATTTTTGGCAGCGTTTTTGCCTTATTAAGCCAACACTGATATTTCCAATATCTCGTGCAAAAATTCAGTAAGAACTTTATTCTGTGTAAACTACCGTTTTAAGTCAGTTGAAAAACCTTAATATCAAAGGCAGCATTTTCAAGTGCTGCTTTTGTTTATGGGTATAATGTTGGCCACAATTAGTTCGTCTGTCCGTCCCTCACTTTCACTTTCTTTCTTCCTGAATTTTTTTTCTCATATTCGAGTACCTCCTGCGGTTTCTCATACTTCGGCTTTTCCATTGCTGCTACCTCCTTTTTTGGACCGTTTAGCAAGCGGTTCCTGTCGTATTCCTCTGTCTTGGCAATGCGGCCGGTCTTCGGATCGTAGAAAGTCCACGTACCATGCTTCACGCTGTATTGCTCAGCTTTTACAATTTTGTAGCTAATGATCTGGTTAGTTTCCGTGCCATAAATCGGGATAGTATCATACGGTGAGTTGGGATTGTAAGCACGCCAGTTTTCGTCCCGGATCAAGTCACCAAAAGGTGTAAAATATTGAGAAAGTCCATCCCTACCGCCAAACTGGTAACTTTCAATTGCAGTTAAATCACCCTGCAAAGTGTAACGCCTCCATAGACCTTCTTTTTTCCCATCTGAAAAAATACCTTCCTCTTCATAACCAGGCTCACCCCGCATTGGATCAACGTGCACAACCCATTTGCCCTGCTTCGAGCCATAGTTATCAATTGCATTTATGGTGTCACCTTTTACAGAAATCACGTATTTTTTGTATTGCGCTTTGGTTGTAAAAAAGCCAAGCGTCAACACGGCGAGCATCAAATATTTTTTGCTGAACAAGCTATTCATTTTGGAAAATTATATTAGTTAGCAATCTATCGAAGTTACCATCATTCGCAGAGGATGTCAGTTTTTAGTTAGTCTTTTGTATGAATTTTAACCACTATAAAGCCCTCTGATAGTAAACGAATCTTTGTGTTAATAATTACCTTCCGTTAATTGGTCATTAAAACTAAATATGAAAGTAAATATCCAGTCTTTGCATTTTACTGCAAGTGAAGAATTGAAAACTTTTGTGCATGAAAAAGTGAGTAAGCTTGAACATTTCAATGAAAAAATTTTATCTGCAGAAGTGACGCTCTTTGCCGAAGATCCCAAAATGAAAGAAAATAAACACTGCGAGATTCGGCTGGTAGTGCCGGGCAATGATGACTTCGTGAAAAAAAACGCAGAGAGCTTCGAAGCCGCCGTGTTGAATTCAGTTGATGCTTTACAAAAAATTTTACGCCGTAAGAAGGAGAAATACTAAGGTGTATTCTCAAGGCGAAGATCTGCCACCAGCGAATAGTGGTCTGAAAAAGGTTGGCGAATTATTTTCTGCTGATCGACCTCAAAACTCTTTGATGCGAGAATATAATCGATGCGTAACGTAGGGGATATCAGCCGAAAGGTTCTTCCTATGAAAAAACCTTTCTTCAGGAAGGTGTCCTGCAGGCCATCCCTGATGGTAAAGTAAGTGTTTGAGTTAGGCACATCATTGAAGTCTGCACAAAGGATCACTGGATAGGGACTCGTTTGAACTTGCTTTGCCACCAACTTCGCTTGCCGTGTTCTGAGATTGTATGCACCTTTCAATTTGCCTACAATTGTCTTTGAATCTCTGAGGCCAACTTCCTGCCTGTGCCTGATCTGGCTGATACTTTCGTAATCCTCATCATTGAACCGAACGGATTGCAAGTGCGTGGCAATTACTCTAACTGTTTTTTCACGAATCTTTACATCGCAAATAACGATGTGTTCAGATTCATCAATAGTATCAAGTTTTATTTTCACTGAGTCAGTGATAGGGTATTTGGAGAAGATGGCGATGCCATTTGCAAAATCCCTTTTCCAGGTAAAGGATGGCACAAAGTAATAGTAGGGATAACCCATTTTGATTATCGGCTCCACGTTCGGGGCATAAGGGATATTTTCATAGGGCTCAAAAAATTCCTCGAAACAAAGAATGTCGGCATTCTGTTTTTTTACCTGTTCAAGCATCTCATCCCTATAGCCTGTCTTCAGATCTTTTATATGATAACCTTCATCCCATCCAAAGACATTCCACTGCATGACCCGGATATTTTCCGGGAGTTTCCGTTCAGCAAATTCCCCCGGGAAATTGAAAGCAAGGGTTGCCAAAATTTGCTGTATCCCGCAAAGCAACACGGCCAGGCAAACCCATGCCCACCTTGAGCGAAAGAAAGCCCAGCAGATTGTTATAAGCGTCAGCAGCAGCAAGGTGATTGGGAAAAGCAATCCCATCAATGCAATCATCCAATATTCCCCCGGATCAATTACAGGGAGAAAAATTACAGGAAGGAAAAGCAGGGATAAAACGGCCGTTGTAATAATCATCAGGGTTCTAACGATCCCGGAGATGTGACGATGGAGCACAATGAAAAATGATTTGATTCAAAGATGCTGAAACTTTCAACAGGTCAGTATTTCGCGCATAAGTTTAACATCCATGCAGGATTAATGATCTGGGATATTTTCTAACACTTTTTATTACGGTATGCATTGGATAAATTTGCACCCTTCCATGAATAGCGTCTCTTTTCAAAATTCCCGCTGTTAATGCCAATCAAATCCATCCGCCGATCTTTAAAGAAGGGTTTTGATAAAATACGGAGTGAAAAATACAAGCAAAATTTGCTGCAGGCGATTCCATTTTGGGTCGCTTCATTAATAACAGGCCTCGTGGCGGTTTCTTACAGCAGGGTATTTGCTTTTTGCGAAGACCTGACGGGAGCGATCATGAACTGGCATCGCTGGTCCATCTTTATTTTGATGCCGGCTTGTTTTCTTATCGCCTGGTGGTTGGTGGTACGCTTCGCAAAATATGCAGGTGGCAGCGGTATTCCCCAGGTAATGGCGGGTATAGAACTCGCCAACCCGCGGCACAATAAAAAAGTTGAGCGGCTGCTGGGTGTAAAGGTCTTCTTTGTGAAGATAGCGTCGAGTCTCGTGATGGTGCTCGGTGGGGCGTAATCGGGCGCGAAGGCCCTACCATACAATTAGCTGGTATTGTTTTCAGGACGGTCAACAGGCTACTGCCACGATGGTGGCCGAAGATCAGCAAGAAAAATATGATCATGACCGGGGCAGCGGCGGGACTTGCGGCAGCGTTTAACACGCCACTCGGCGGAATTGTATTTGCCGTAGAAGAACTTACCAAAACGCACATCAGTTATTTTAAGACAGCTCTTTTCACTGCGGTTATTATTGCAGGTCTTACTGCGCAAGCGTTGCTGGGACCTTACTTGTATTTAGGTTATCCTGATGTTACAGATCTCTCTATTTCGATATTTCTTGGATTGATTCTCGTGGGAATCATCACCGGTATTTCGGGCGGCATCACTTCCAGCCTGATACTTATGATCCTGGAAGGGAAGGCGACTTTCACCACAAAATCCAAACACGTATTATTTCTGCTCGGCGTAGCATTGATAATTTCTTCCATCGCTTTTTTTCTTGATCCGCGCATTCTTGGTTCCGGTAAAGAAATAATGATCACCACATTATTCAGCACGGAGAAAAATGTTCACTGGTATACTGCAATTTTTAGAGTGGTTGGCACCATTCTCAGCTTTGCAATTGGAGCTGCCGGAGGTATTTTTGCCCCGTCTCTCGGGGCCGGGGCGGGTTCTTGGTTCACTGATTGCAGGCTGGTTTGAGACATCTGTTACAAACACTAATCTCCTGATCCTTTGTGGCATGGTTGGTTTCTTAACCGGTGTCACCCGCTACCCTTTACTTCGGTAATTCTTGTGCTGGAGATGACCGACAGGCACAATGTA